>JBKKAF010000178.1:0-22550 GCA_046714775.1 Xanthobacteraceae bacterium
CCTGCTTGGCCTTGGCGATCAGTTCGGGGCTGACCTCCGCCGCTTGCGCACCGGTGACACAGACCAGGGCCGCGCAGCCGGCGATGGCGAGATGGCGCATAGGCTTTGAGCCCGCAAAGATCGTCATGGAGTCGTCTCCCCGCTGAGTGTCCGACGCTGGGTCGATTATGGTGCAAGGTTTCGTCGCGCCTCAATAGGCTCGCGAACAGACCGTCGTTCGCCGCGAATCAGCGCAACGTTCAGTTGCGTAGCACGACGAGCGCGTCCAGCGCCATCGCGCCCCGCCCGGCGGACAACGCGACCAAGGGATTGATATCGATGCTCTCCACCTCGTCGCGCAGATCGTGCGCCAGCCGGCCGAGTGCGAGCAAGGCGGCGAGCACGCTGTCCCGGTCGGCGGGCGGCACGCCACGATAGCCTTGCAGCAGGCGGCCGGCGGTGGTGCGCTCGAGCATTGCCTTCGCCTGCCACGGCGGCAGCGGCACCGCGCCGAAGCTGACATCCTTGTGCAATTCCAGCAGCACGCCGCCGGTGCCGAACATCACCACCGGCCCCACTTCCGGATCGCGCTGCACGCCGAGCACAAGTTCCAGCCCGCCCGAGATCTGCTGCGCCACCAGAACCTGATCGAGGCGCGCGCCGGGACGGGCGCGCGCGAGATTTTGTGCGAGGCGGCCGTAGGCCGCGCGCATCGCCTCGTCGCTCGCAATGCCGAGAATGACTCCGCCGATGTCCGACTTGTGCTGCACCTCGGTGGAGACGAGCTTCAGCACCACCGGATAACCAATCGACTGCGCGGCGCGGACCGCGTCCTCAATCCCGTTCGCCGGCATCTCCCGGGGCGTTTGGATGCCGTAGGCGCGCAGCAGCTCCTTTGAGTCCGTTTCATTGAGCAGCGCGCGCCCATCGCCGGCCGGCTGCCGGCGGCGCAGGATCGCGGCGACGTCCGGCCGGTGAACGGGTGGTGATTGCGTAGCCGACGGCTTCGCAAGCCGCGCGCACGCGGCGCCGTAGCGCCCAGCGGCGCCCACCGCCTTCAAGGCCTTGTCCACTTCCTGCAGGATCGGAAGATGTTTCAGCTCGGCCCGGAAGCTGCGGGTGAAATCCGAAAACATGTAGGAGATCATCGACACGACGGCGACCGGCTTTGATCCGTTCGCCACCATCTGGTCGACGCGGCGCAGATTCTCGATCTTGTTGTTGGTCCGCGGCGCCGGCGGCAGCTCTTCCTGCACCATCAGCACGTCGATATTGGGATCGGCCAGCAGCGCCTCGACGCAGCGGAAATAAGCCTCGTTGCTGCTGAGCACCGCGAAGCCGCCGTCGAGCGGATTGCCGAGCGAGGTGCCGACGCCCAGCACCGCGCGCAATTGCTCTGTCGTCCGTGGCTGCAAGGGCGGAAACGAAAATCCGTGCCGTTGGGCTGCTTCCAGCATCAGGCCCTTGAGCCCGCCGGAGAATGTCAGCGCCCCCAGCCGGGGCCCGCGCGGCAGCGTCGCAAAGCTAAAATACTCAATCAATTCAACGGCTTCATCGAGGGTATCGACCCGCACGACGCCGACCGTTTCGGCCACCGCGTCGAAGCAGTCGAGCGATCCCGCCAGCGATCCGGTATGGGCGAGCGCCGCTTTGCGGCTCTCTTCCGAGCCGCCCATCTTGACCGCAACAATGGGTTTGCCGGCATCGCGGGCATATCGGCAGGCGCTCCTGAAGGCGTCGGCATCCCTGAGCGCCTCGATGAAGCAGGCGATGACTTTGACGTCGCCATCGTCGGCCAAGTAGCGGATGTAATCGGCGGTGGAGAGACCGATCTCGTTGCCGGTGGTGAGCACATAGCTCGCATGCACCGCGCGGCTGGCGAGCGTGCGATAGAGCGCCATGACGATGCCGCCGCTCTGTCCGACAATGGCGACCGGTCCGCGTTCGATGGTGACGATGCGGTCGTCCGGGACGGTAAGGAGGCGGTGCGGCGCCGCCAGATTGCCAAGGCAATTGGGACCGGAGACCGCAATGCCGGCGTCGTCGATCGCGCGCTTCAACTCCTCGGCCAGCGTGCGGCCGTTAGGATCGCCGCCTTCGCCAAATCCGCCGGCAAACACTGTCGCGCTACGCGCCGCGACCCGCCCCGCTTCGGCCACGGACTCCACCGCCGCCGCGCCGGGGATAATGATCACCACGTGATCGGGTTGCTCCGGAAGATCCTGCAGGCTGGGATAGCAGGTCTCGCCATCCCAAACCGTCTTGTTGCGCGGATTCACCGGATAGATCGGGCCGGGAAATCCCACCCGCCGCAGCGATTGCCAGACCCGCTGCGACCAGTTTCCCGGCCGGTCGCTGGCGCCGACGATCGCGATGTTGCGCGGCGAAAGCAATGCGCGCACGCCCACCAGCCGTTGTTCCTGGGTCAACACGGTAGCCATCTGGCGATCGCGGCAAGCGTCAACGGCGCAAGCGTCAATCGATCTTCACTCCCGATTCACGCACGATGCGTTCCCATTTCACCGCGTCTGTTTTCACGCGCTCGGCGAATTGCGGCTGCGTCTCGACCAGCGGATCGACGAAACTGGCTTCCACGCGCCGCTTGAGATCGGGATCGTCGTGCACCGTACGGGCATATTCGTTCAGCCGTTGCAGAATTTCCGGCGGCGTGCCGCGCGGCGCGAACATGGCGAACCAGGTCTGCGCCTCGAAACCCGGAAAGCCCTGTTCGGAGAAGGTGGGAACATCGGGTACATAAGGCATCCGCTTGGGCGTGGCGGCGGCCAGCACGCGCAGCGTGCCGTTGCGCACGAATTCGATATGCGGCCCCATCGACACGAAGGTCGCCTGCACGTCGCCGCCGATGATGGCGGTGGTCGCCGGACCGGTGCCTTTATACGGCACCACCACGAGCTTGACCCCGGAGCGCCGCGCGAACTCGCTTTGCGCCAGATCCGGCGTGGTGCCGGCGCCGGCGCCCGCGTAGCTGACCTTGTCGGGGTTGGCCTTGGCATAGGCCAGGAACTCCTGCAGGTTTTTCGCCGGCACCTTGCCGTTCACCACCAGAAACAGCGGAACTGTGCCCACCGGGCCGACCGGCACCAGGTCGTTCAGCGGGTCGTAGCTCATGGTTTTGAACAGATAGGGATTGATGACGATATTGCCGGTATTGGCAAAGCCGACGGTGTAACCGTCGGCCGGCGACTTCGACAGCGCATCCATGGCGATATTCCCGCTGCCGCCGGAGCGGTTGTCGATCACATGCGCCTGCCCGCTTTTGGCGCTGATATGCGCGCCGAGGATGCGCGCGAGGAAATCGGTGACGCCGCCGGGCGAGGTGGAAACGATGATCCGGATCGGCTTGTTGGGATAGTTTTGCGCGAGTGCGGCCGACGCACTCCACAGGGCGAGCATCGTCATCATCAACAGCTTGAAAATCTTCATCGCGTTTCTCCCTGTTGGCTGTCTTTTACGTGATCCCTTGCGTGGTCCGCAGCTCCGCTGCGAAGTCCTCGAAAGCGGAACGGATGGTAAAGCGCGGCTCCCATCCGAGGTGGCGCTTGGCGCGGGAGATGTCGAGTGGCGCCTGCTTGGACTTGGGCGGCTCGCCCGCTTCCACCTCGTATTGCAAAGCGGGGAATATCGACTTCACCGCGTCCAGAACCTCGGCAAAGGGAGTGACGACGCCGTTGCCGATATTAAAGACTGTTTCCGGCGGCCGCGCGACCGTTGCCGCCAGATCCACCGCGCGCCCCATATCCTTGGCGTAAATGTATTCGTTCGCCATGGTCTCGGACGACGGAATGCGCGCCGGCTTGCCGCCGAATCCGGCTTCGAGCAGCTTCTGCATCTTGCGCCCGCCGCTTGAGCCCGCCCAGAAATGTCCGAGCCCGAACACATTGGCCGGGCGCAGCATCATCAGTTCGAATCCATAGGCGTCCGCATAGGCTTGCAGGATCAGTTCCTTTGCCACCTTGTAATTGCCGTAGCCGCGGCTGCCCCCGCGTGGAAAGTCCTCCGTCACCGGCTCGTTGACCTCGCGGCGGCGGTCATAGACCCCGAACGTGCTGAGATGGACCAGCCGCCGCACCCCGGTCAGCCGCACCGCCTCCGCCACATTGCGGGTGCCGCCGAGGTTGATGTCGAAGGCAAGGCTCAGCGATTGCTGCACGCGCGCGCCGATCAGGCCGGCGGTGTGCACCACGGTATCGGCGCCATGCGCCCGGATGGTCTCGACCAGAGCGGGCAGGTCGCGTACGTCCTGACGCACCAGCGCATAGTTTCCCTCGCCCAGTTTCGTGCGCAGGAAATCCGCCCGCGGCTCCGGGTCGAGAAACACCACGGCTTCGCCGCGCGCCAGCGCCTCTTTGGCAAATGCGGTGCCGATCAGCCCGGCGCCTGTTACCAGCGTTGCCATGAATTCATCCCGCGCCCCAGGGGAGGGGGCGTGCACGGACTATAGCATCGGACGGCGCGGGCTGGACCATGATCCGATTCAATGGAATCGCCTTATGGTCTAGCTTTTTTGAGCATGGTCTTTTCCGAAAACCGGTTTCCACCCCGGATCAAGCGGGGCAGGCTTTTTCGGGATCATGCTTTAGCGCTGCGGCGGGCCGCTCTGCGAGGTTTTCGGGTCCGCCAGCTGCAGCGCCCGCGCCGGGTCGACCAGACCGGCGCCGAACTCGTTATTGGGCCCAAGGCGTTTGGCGCTCGCCATCAGGATGCGGCGGATATCGGCCGGCTTGAGGCTGGGATTGCGCTCCAGCAGCAAGGCCACGATCCCGCTCACATGCGCGGTCGCCACGGACGTGCCGGTCGTCATCTGATAGGTGCCATCGGGCGCCGGCACGAAAATGTCCACGCCCGGCGCCGCCACCGCGACATGCTCGCCACGATTGGCGCGGCTGAACAATTTGTCGTCGATATCGGTCGCGGTGACCGCGATCACATTGCGGTCGGCTGCCGGATAAAGCGGACGTGAATTCGGTCCGGCATTGCCGGCGGCGGCGATCAGCACGATGCCGCGGTCGTAGGCGGTCTTCAGCGCGCGCTCCAGCGAAGGATCGCGCGGCCCGGCAAAGCTCATATTGATGATGCGGGCGTTGTTGGCCGCCGCCCATTCCAGTCCCTTGAGAATGTTGAAAGTGGTGCTTTCAGCACTGGCGGCGCCGCCGCTGAAGGCATTGACGGCGAGCAGCCGCGCCCCCGGCGCCACGCCCATCAGGCGGCGTTGCGCGGCAATGGCGCCTGCCATGCCGGTGCCGTGGAAATGCGGCTTGCCGGGGCCGGCGGCATCGAAACGCTCGGCAATCGCGTCCTTGAGATCGGGATGCGAATGGTCGATGGCGGAATCGATCACCGCGACGCGGATATTAGCGCCCCTCACCAGGCGAAGGATGTCGGAGAGCCGAAGCTTGGAGGAAACATATTGCGCGGCGTCGCCCGGCTGCTGCGGCGGCACGGCGGCCGGCTCGGTCTGCTGCTGGGTAGCGAACACATAGAGCGGCTGCGCGCCGTTGACGATCTGAAACGGCACCAGCCGTCGGATGGCTTGGTTGAGCGACATCCCCGGGGGAAGCTGGAACTGATACGCGGTCTTGCCGATCAGATCGAGCCGTTGCGAGCCGATGATGGTCAAGCCGAGCTGACGCGTGACCTGCTCCAGCCGTTCCCGGGAGATGTTGGAGTCGATCTGCAGCAGCACTTCGTTCTTGATGAAGCCGGTTTCGCCGAGCGGCGGGATGAAGAAGAAGCGGCCTGGGCCGGCGTCGATCTGCCCCGGAATCCGGTCGCGCGGCCCGGTTTGCCGTTGTTGCTGCGGCTGGGTCAGCGGTTGCGTGTTGACCACTTCACCGGGCGTGAGCGCGGCGAGCACCAGGTCCTGAGTGAGATCCTCTATCTGCTGTTGCGCCGGAGGAGGGGTGTTGGGGTCGTCGTTGTTGCCCGGCGGTGGCAGTTGACCCGATCTGAACGTGTCGCAGGTGGGATCATTGCACCCTGTCAGCGCGCCCGGATAGCCCGGCAGCGACGAAGGATTGCTCTGGCCGATCTGCGAGCCGGTGGTGCTGCCGGGGCCGCCGCTGACGTTGCCGGAGCCGGAGGAATTGGTGATCGTGCCGGTCGGGAAGCTGGTCAACGGAAACTGCCCGGCCGGCAGATTGATGAACGTGGCATTGGCGCCGACAAAGCCGCCGATCACGCTGTTGGGGCCGCCGATAGCGTCACCTGCGGAGGTGGACTGGTCGATGGTGCCGAAGTTCACTCCGGCGAACCCGCCGATCACATTATTGCTGCCGGTGCCGGTCACGTCGGCGCTGGCGGTGGTGAACGAGTTCTGGATCAGGCCCAGATTGAGGCCGGCGAAGCCGCCGAGCAGGCTGTCCGACGTGCCGCTGACCGGACCGGACGAACTCGAGTTCGTGATCAGGCCGGCATTGACCCCGATCAGCCCGCCCACCCAGCTATTGGCGCCCGAGCTGGAGACCGCTCCTGACGCGGTGGATTGATCGATGAAGCCGTTGATGAGCGCGCCCACGAGGCCGCCCAGGATGCTGTCATGGCCGCCGCTGACGTTTCCGCTTGCGGATGTGAGGAAGAAAATGCCGCCGTTGCTGGCCCCGGTCAGCCCGCCCGCGACGCTGTTGGCCCCGACAGTCACGTTGCCGCTTGCGCCGGAGAAGATGATGGCGCTGGAATTGTTGTAGCCGATGCCTCGGATGCAAAGCGGGCAATCATCGTCGAACGGGCCGTTGTTGCCGGTCAAGCCGCCCGCGACGCTGTGGTCGCCGGCCATGACATTTCCGGTGGCAAAGGAATTCCCAATCGCGCCGCTGTTGTCGCCGACCAGCCCGCCGATAAGCAGATATGGCACGTTAAGGGCGCCGACATTGCCGGTGGCATGGGTGCTGATGATGATGCCCTGATTTGTTCCGACCAATCCGCCGAGGGTGGTCGGTTGGTCCATCGCGCTGCCTGCCGCACCGGTGACATTGCCGGTGGCGAACGCATTCACCAGGATGCCGTCGTTAAAGCCGGCGAACCCGCCGGCCCGGCCCCGTGAACCGACATGCACGGCGCCCGCGGCGCATGACCAGGAGGCGCCCGCAACGCAGGGAGCGCCGATCGAAGCCGTGTTGATCCCTGCGATGATTCCTTGGTTCACCCCGACGAAACCACCGATAGCCGTTGCCGGGTCTCCGTTTGCGGTGGAGGTGACATTACCGAAAGCTTGGGAATCGGTGATGGTCGAGCTGAAGGAATTGTAGCCGACGAGCCCGCCGGCGCCGCCGTGGCCGGTCATTGTGACGTTGCCGGTGGCGAAGGATTCCAGAATATGTCCATCCGTAAAGTTGCCAAAGCCGTTGCTGCCGACCAGACCGCCGGCCCATGCAAAGCGGCCAGCGGTGACACTGCCTTCCGCGGACGAATTGCTGATGGTCGAGCCGGCGACATTGGCGCCGACGAGGCCGCCGGCGATGTTGAAATTGCAGGAGCCCGGGCAGATGCCGCCATCGCCGACCGTCACCGTCACGTCCGCATGCGACCCGGTGATCGTGCCGGCAATGTTGTTCGGACCCAGAAATCCGTTCTGCCCAACGAGCCCGCCCGCGACCACGCCGACGATCGATCCGCCATTGACCTGGCCCTGTACGGTGACGTTACTGATGGTTCCGGCATTGGTCCCCGCCAGTACGCCGACCCACTGCGAGCTGGAATTGTAGCCGGGATTGGCGTTCACATTGACGTTGGTGAGATTGAGATTGCGGACGCTGCCGGACGCTTCGATGGTGCCGAACAGCCCGATATTGCGGGTGGTGGAATCGTTCGGCGCGATCGTCAGGTTCTTGATCGTGTTGCCGAGGCCGTCGAACACGCCGGCGAATTGCCCGAGCGGCGCGAAACTTTCAGTCGAACCAAGATCGATGTCGCGGCCGAGCGCGTAGGTTTGCGCAAGCGTGAACGAATTGAAGCCGATGTTCTGCAAATCGGTGGGAGTGTTCACCAGCATATAGGCGGTGAACTGGCCCGGCACCGAGGTATTGGTGACCACCTTATCGTTCCCGGTGAGGAAATCCGTCGGATTCGTGTAGCTCGCCGGGTTGTAGAAGAACGACACTTTGCCGGTGCTGCCGGTCCAGTCGACCCGGCTTCCAATTTCCCCTTGCGCGAAATTGATTGTTCCCTCCCCGCGCCCGGTGCTGTCTGCCCGCATAACAAGGTTGCCGGCGCCGGAATTGGAGATGGTGACGCCATCGCTCAAGTTGATGTTGCGATACGCATTGAACGTCAGCGTCGTCTTGGTCGCCCAGCCCACATTGGCATTGATGAAAATATCGCCGAATTCTCCCTGGGCGTTGTTTTCATTGTCGGTGGCGATAGTGACATGGGCGAGTGCAAGCTGATTTTGAAGCTCGACATTCGTCATGAACGTTCCAGGCGTGCGCGTCGGACCGTCGATTGGATCGATGTAGAAGTTAAGCGGATCCAGCAGCAGCGTTCCAAACGTGCCGTCCGGCGCACGCAGGTCGGCAAGACCGCTGTACGAAAGGAATTTTCCCGAGACCTCGACAAAGCCGCCTTTGCCGGACGTATAGGGGACCGCCATCAGCGGCACCTCTTCCTCGCCCGGCAGCCGGCCGCCATTCGCCAAAATCGTGCCTGCGAAACGCATCACATCGTCGGCCCACAGGATCACCTTGCCGCCGTTGCCGCTGTCGATCGCCGAGGCATTGATGGTGGTCCCCGCATCGACGGTCACCGTCGATGCGGTCGGCACCGTATAGGGCTCCAGCTTGGCGCTCGGATTGTTGATGATGCCGTTGTTCGGATCGCCGCCGCCCCAATCGCCGCCGATTAAAACGGTGCCGCCGCCGGCGCGGCCGGAGACGTCGATATTCGCGCCGGTCAGTTCGATATTCTCGCCGCTGACCACCAGCGTGCCGCCCTTGGTGCCTGCATCTTTTCCAGCCGCGGAAATCCTGCCGGAAATCTTGATCGTCTGTTTCGGCGCTCCGCTCGGCTTGCTCGATGCGGTCGCCGCGCTCAGCACGATTTTGCCCTTATGATTGCCAATCGTATTGGCCTCGATCACCCCGCTGGTATTGATGACCGAATCGAGCACATAGCGCGCCGCCGCCGCCGTCAGCTCGACCCGCCCGCCATTGGCTTCGATCGTGCCGTCATTGGTGATCAGCGATTTGAGCGGCTTGCCGGTCGCCACGTCGATGACGGTGGCGGTGATCTCGTCATTGGCGGCGAGCGTGATCAGCTTGTCGCCGTAGAAGTCGAGGGTGAAGCTATTGCCGGCGGCCAGCGCGACGGTACCCAGCGTTGCGCTAATGGTGCCGGAATTGCGCACGCCCGGCGCGACCAGCGCGGCAAAGCCGCCCTCCGCCGCCGTGATCGTTCCCAAGTTGACAATCGAGGCATCCGGCCGGCCCGGAATGTTGAACTTGTAGCGGCCGGCCATGAAGTCCGCATTCTTGATATCGCTGGTAGTGGCGAGGAAGCCGCCGGTGTTGACGACGGAGCCCGCTCCGAACAGGATTCCGTCACGATTGATGACGAACACCCAGCCGTTCGCGAGCAGCGTGCCGAAGATTTCCGTCGGCCCCAGGCCGCCGGTCACCCGATTGAGCACCACCGAGTTCTTGCCCGGCTGAATGAAGCGGGTGATTTCCCCCTTACCGATGTTGAATGAGGACCAATTGATGATCGCCTTGTTGGTAAATTGGTTGATGGTGGTATTGCCGGTACCGAGGCCGTCGATGTTCACCCTGCCGTCGATGATGTGTGGATCTCTCGGTCCGGCGGCCGACGGAGCCAGCCCAAGCGCCAGTAGCGCCGTGGTGGCCAGCAGCAGGTTGCGGAAGGAGGACGACATCGGGTGTTCCCCTCAATACCGTGCGGTCACGATGAAAAAGCCCCGCCACTCTTGCGCGCGCGGACCATCCAGCACTTTGGCGGCCGAGAAGTCTGCGGTGATCACGTTGGGCCAGCCGAGCCGCAGTCCGACCCCGGCCGACGCGGCGTCGATCTTATCGGGAGTTCCCGGAGCGGGGGCGAAATTCCGCAGCCAGCCGCGGTCGGCGAAGCCGTAGGCTTGCAGCTGGCTGAACCAGACGTGCGGCAGATCATAGCGCAACTCCCCGAGCACGATCGCGCAACTGTCGGCGGTCAGTTCAGAGGGGTCGAAGGCGCGCCCGAAGGCGCGCCCGCCATAGCCGCAGAGCTCGGGCGAGAGCAGTCCGGTCAGCGCATGTTGCGCATAAGCGGCGAGGAACAGCGAGGTCCTGGCGAACAGCGGCTGCAGGCGGGTAAAGGTCGCTTCGAATTTGCCGAAATCGACCTGGCCGCTTGCGCGCGATGACATCGGGTTGTCATTGGCCGTGCTGCCCAAGCCGCGAAAGCCGCGGCTGTAGGTGAGGTTGATCTGGTTGATGGCGGCGAGCGCATCCGCATAGTCGACTTCGAGCTTGCCGCGCACCCCGCGCAAACGATCGATGCTGTTGACGTCGCCCAGCATGTCGCTGCGGTCGTCGCTGGCAAAGCCAAGGACGGTGAATGTCAGATTTCGTTCGCGGCTGCGGATGAACGGATAGCTGAATCCGGCTTCGACGATCGCGCTCTTGGTCTTGTATTCCAGAAGCTCCAGCACCATCGTTCCGGGGCGGCCATGGCCATAACTGGCATTGGCAAAGGCGGTGAGGCCTTCGCCGGTGAGGACATGGCGATAGCCGGCGGCAAAATATTGCAGCTCCCGGGTCTGCCAGGCGCCCGCATGGGTCAACGTGAAGGCTTCGTGGATGCGCAGCAAATTGTTGGCAGTGACGCTGGCCATGTATTGATGCGGGCCGCGCGCCTTGCTGCCGCGGTTGTCGAGGCGCGCCAGCGCATCGAAATGCTTCTCGGTAACCTCGACAACGAGCGTCGCCGCGCCCTGCTGGGTGGCCGACGGTTTCAGGCTGTTCTTGAAACGCAATCCGGGAAGATCGCCGGCGAGCAGCAGGTAGCGTTCGATGGTCCGGATGTTGGCCGGACGCTCCGCGGTGATCCTGGCGGTGTAATAGGAGAAGAAATCGCGATATCTGGACAGTGCCGCCGGCCATTCGACCCTGTCGACATAGCCTTCGACGATCTGAATGCGGACGATGGCGCCGCGCGGATTGAGCTCCTGCGGCGGCACGATCGCGCGCGACAGCACATAGCCGTCGGCGCCGTATTTGGCGGTGATCTTTTGCGCGAGATCGTAGACCGCTTGCAGCGAGACGGTCTCGCCGATCAGCTCCTCGTAAAGCGGGGCAAGCTGCGCTGCGCTATAGACCGTCGATCCGACAATCCGGACATCGCGCACGACCAGTGTCATCTGGGCGGCGTCGGGTGGCGCGGTCGTGCTCGGAAGGGAAATCACCGATCCCGGCTGGGCGCGGGGCGCCGGGGGGTCGATGAATCGTTCGCGCTCCCGCCCCGGCTGCTCGCCGGGCGGAATCGGCTGTGCAGTGGCGGCGGCCGAAACCAGGGCCATCGCCACGGCAACCAACCAGCGGCGGACGCCGGCGAACATAACCCCTGCCCCGCAAGTGACGGACTTCCCTAGGATTTTTTTTAGAGCACACAGGGTCCATGTGCAATCATCTTGGGTGCGATATCACCGCTGCCGTTGGGAAGCGTGGCCGGCGGGCAACGCTGCCTGAAAGGGTGCCTGCAAACCGGGCAAAACCCTATTTACCGCTCGCCTGGATCGGAGCATCTGAGCCAAAAAGGGACATGAGCGGCCGTTCGCCGCCACGGAAGGCACTGAAACGTGAGTGAACAGAAGGGCTACGACTACATCATCGTGGGCGCCGGCTCGGCCGGCTGCGTTCTGGCCAACCGGCTGACCGAGGACGCTGGCGCCAGCGTGCTGCTGCTCGAAGCCGGCGGCCGGGACCGCAATCCGCTCATCCATATCCCGCTCGGTCTCGGCAAGATGCATGAATACGGGCTGTTCGACTGGGGCTATCAGACCGAGCCCGACCCCAATCTGAACGGCCGGCGGATCGAGGCGATGCGCGGCAAGGTGCTCGGCGGTTCGTCGTCGATCAACGTCATGGCCTATACCCGCGGCAATCCCGGCGACTATGACCGCTGGGCGCGGAACGGCGCGCGCGGCTGGGCCTATGTCGACGTGCTGCCCTATTTCAAACGCAGCGAGACCTGGCAGGGTGGCGAGAACACCTGGCGCGGCGGTTCCGGTCCGCTCGGCGTGGAATTCGCGAGGACGCGCGACCCGCTCTTCGACGCCTGGATCGCCGCGGGGACAGAGGCGGGTTTTCCGCATACCGAGGATTACAACGGACGGCAGCAGGAGGGTTTTGGGCGCAGCCAATATACCATCCGTAATGGCCGCCGATCGTCGGCCGCCACCGCCTTCCTGCGTCCGGCGCTGAAGCGGCGCAATCTGACGCTCGTCACCGGCGCCCATGCGACGCGCGTGCTGATGCAAGGCGCGCGCGCGACCGGCGTGGAATATATCCGCCGCGGCAGAACAGTATCCGCCGCCGCCCGCGAGGTGATCCTGTCCGCCGGCACGTTCAACACCCCGCAATTGCTGATGCTGTCGGGTATCGGTCCGGCCCCCCATCTCGCCGCCATGGGCATCAAGCCGCTCGCCGATTTGCCGGTCGGCAAAAATCTGCAGGACCATCTCGCGGTGGTCGTGTTTTTCACGCGGCCGGATGCGGGGCCGTTCCGGCACGACATGCGCCTGGACCGCATGGCTCTCAACATGATCCGCGCCTATCTGTTCGGTACCGGCCCGGCGACGGCGGTGCCCGGCGGGCTGCATGCTTTCGTGAAGACGAGCCCAGGGTTGCCGGTGCCCGACATCGAATTCATGTTCCGCGGTGTGCCGGCCAAGACGCATCTTTGGCTCCCCGGCCTGCGGCCGCCCTATGCGGACGGCTTCGGCATCAGGCCGACGCTGCTACATCCCGACAGCCGCGGCGAGATTCTGTTGCGCAGCGCGGATCCGCGCGATCCGCCGCGCATTGTCTATAATTTCTTCTCCGCGCCGAATGATCTGCCGCTGCTGCGGGAAGGGTTCCGCCGCGCGCGCGACGTGGCCCATCGCAAGCCGCTCGATTCCTATCGCGGCGAGGAAATCACGCCGGGCGCGGATGTCAAAACCGACGGCGAGATCGACGCCTGGATCAAAAAGACTGCAATCACCGCACACCATCCGTGCGGCACCTGCGCCATGGGCAGCGGGCCCGATGCGGTGGTCGACCTCGAGTTGCGCGTACGGGGGATAGCAGGGCTGCGTGTGGTGGATGCGTCGGCGATGCCGGACCTGGTGTCCGCGCACATCAATGCCTGCGTGTTGATGATGGCTGAGAAGGCCTCCGATATGCTGCGCGGGCGGCAGCCGCTGCCGGCCGACCTCGGCGTGTGAACTGACTTTTCTTGGCTACAACGGCGGATGATTCGATGCCGGGCGGCAATTGCATGGCCGCTTTGTGACGCGGATGCGTCCATATTTTTTTCAAAAGCGAGTCAAACCAACTCACTAAAATTTGTGCTTCGAATACCGGCCCAATGCAACTTAGTCGCTGGGCAGACTTTGATCTGTCGGGTGTGAGCGAGGGCTTACGCAATGACATGGAGAACGAAGTAATGAAAATCTTTATCGCTACTGTGGTGCTTGCCACCACCATCGCCTCGCCGATCATGGCGCAGCAGATGAACCGGCCCGCGCAGGACCGCTCGACGTCTTGGTCTCGGCTCGCGCCGGAACAAGCCTTCGCCGCGGAAATTCAACCCAATGCCCGGATGCATTCGCCGAATCCGGCCTTCGATGTGTATGACAATAGCGGCACCTATGCCGGCTCGGACCCCGATTCGCGGATCCGTGCCGAGCTGCGACGCGACAACCCGCTCAACCCACAACGTGGGGACTGATCGCGGCTGACGGCTCCGGCGCGACAACCCCTTCAACCCGCGCGATCGAATTGATCTGCTGGAAGCGTTGTCCTGACACTCATCCGGCCCGGCCATGCGCCGGGCCGGCAATCTGTAGGGCCCCGCCCGACGGCGGACGCTGCCGGTTCAGAGGTCGAGCACCAGGCGATCGCTCTTGCAGCCGGCGCAGCAGATCATGACCCGCTTGTTTTCCGCCTGCTCTTCCTCGGAGAGGATGGCGTCGCGGTGCTCGGGGATACCGGAGATCACTCTGGTCTCGCAGGCTCCGCAGATTCCCAGTTCGCATGAATAGTCCACGTCGATGCCGGCATCGAGCAGGACTTGCAGGATGGTCTTGCCCTCCGGAATGAAGTGCTCTTCGCCGGAGCGCGCCAGCTCGACGGTAAATCCACCCTTCTTCGCCGGCTCCGCCTTGGCGGTGAAATACTCCACGTGAGTCTGTTCGTCCGGCCAGTCGGAAGTCGCCGCCTCGAACGCCTTCAGCATCGGTGTCGGGCCGCAGCAATAGAGGTGCGCCTCCTTCGGGGCCTGCGCCACGACATTCGCGATATCGAGAAATTTTCCCTCGTTCTCATCGTCGAAGTGAAAATGCGCCGACGGCATCTTTTGCAGCGGCTCGAGAAAGGCGGCGTCGGCGCGCGAGCGGCAGGAGTAATACAGCGTCCAGGCTCGTCCGAGTTTTTCCAGGCGCTGCACCATGCACCAGATCGGCGTGATTCCGATGCCGCCGGCAATCAGGACGACGTGCTCGGCGTCTTCCTTGAGCGGGAAGTTGTTGCGGGGCGCGCTGATCTTCAGCGCCTTGCCCACATGCAGCTCGTCATGGACGTAGCGCGAGCCGCCGCGGCTTGCGGGGTCGCGCTTGACGCTGACGATATAGCGCTCAGGCTCCTCGTCCGGGACGATCAGCGAATATTGCCGCACCAGGCCGTTCGGCAGATGCAGGTCGATATGCGCGCCGGGTTCGTAGGCCGGCAGCGGTTTGCCGTCCACGTGCCGGAACTCGTAGAGATTGGTATCGCGCGCCGCAAAGCGGATATCGGTCAGGCGAGCGTCGATCAACGGCTCGGACGTCTTGCTGGATGCCGGAACGGCCTCGCCGGCGCTTGCGGTCGCATCAGTCACGATATCGTCGTCTCCTGGCCGGGCTGGCGGATCGGTGTGTTCGGGATACGCGACCGCCGCCCGCCCCACATGTTTGCAAGCATAGATAGTCGGCATCCCTTGCGTTCCGCAACCGTCTTGGTCGGCTATATGGAGCGATAATCGCGCAACCGGCGGTGACAGCGCGCGTGAGATCGAGACGTCCACACCTGCGGCGATTTGCCGGCATCGCAGGATGCTGGTTTATCAATCGGCGACCATGACATATGCTCCGGCGGCAAAGGGCCGTCGTCCCGCCCTGTTACGGAGGCAATATTGCGTGGCCTGAGGAATATCCCACATCGCTTGGGCATGGCCGGGTTGCTCGGCCTCGCTCTGTCGCTTCCCCCGGCGCCGGCCTATGCGCAGAGCGCGCCAGGCGATCGCCCCTGGCTCGATCCGGCCTTGCTGGCCGCGGCCAAGGCCGAAGGGGCGCTGATCGTTTACTCGTCCACCAACGAGCAGGAAGGCCTGCCGCTTTTCAAAATGTTCGAGGAGGCGACCGGAATCAAAGTGCAATATGTCCGCGGCTCGGATTCCAGCCTGATGTCGCGCATGGCGATCGAGTTTCGCGCCGACCAGAAATCCTACGACATCGTGCACACCACGACGGTCAACAAGGTGCCGGCGCAGATGATGGCGGAGTTCGACCCGCCGGAAGCCAAGAACATCGCCGCTAATGCGCGCGATCCCGCCCGCCGCTGGTATGGCGTCTATGCCAATTACAATTCGCCAGCCTACAACACCACCAAGGTGAAGGCGTCGGAGCTGCCGAAGACCTACGAGGAGTTTCTCCAGCGCAAGGATTGGGCCGGCAAGGTCGCCATCGACGGCACCGACAATGAGTGGCTGAAGGCGATCTTCCAGCACTACGGCGAGCAAAAGGGCATGCAACTCGCCAAGGATCTGGTGGCGACGCTCAACCCGGTTGTCACCGACGGGCATCTGGCGCTCGCGCGCGCGACCGGCGCCGGAGAATATTGGATCTCGCTGAACAATTACGTGAACCTGTCGATGAACGTTAAGCTGGCGGGCGGGCCGATCGAGGTGTTCGCGCTCGATCCGGTGGCGCTGTTCTTCGGTCAGGTCGGTATCAACAGCAAGGCGCCCAATCCCAACGCGGCGCGGCTGGCCGCCAATTTCATGCTAAGCAGGGAGGCGCAGCAATTCTATGCCAAGTTCGGCCGGCTGCCGACCCGCTCGGACGTGCAGAGCAATCCGCCCGGCGTGGTCGACATGCTGAATCAGAAAAAGGTCATCACGGTTCTGCTCAATCCGGAAGAAGAGCGGCAGTGGCAGCGAATGTTCCAGTCGATCTTCCGGCAGCGCTGACGTCCGCTGAGAGGAATACAACTTGAGTCTCGCCAATGCCCGGATCGAGTCCTCCGCAGGCGTGGCATCGCCTTGGCGGCCGCCGCGCTGGCTGCGCGCGCGCAACCTCGCGCTCCTGGCCTGCGTCATCCTCGCCGGCTGGCTGGTTTTCGTCCCGCTGGCCGCGCTGTTCTATACGGCGTTCACGGAGGACACCGGCTTCGGTTCGGGTCCCTGGTCGCTCGTCAATTTTGTCGAGGCCTATTCGGGCTGGCACATCCTGCGGCTGCTGGGCAATTCGGTTATTTTTGCCGGCGGCACGGCGCTGGTGACGCTGCTGATGGGCGGACTGGTGGCCTGGGTGGTGGAACGCACCGACGCGCCCGGCGCCTCCTTGTTTCATGCGCTCGCGCTGCTGTCGTTCGCCATTCCCGGCCTGCTGATGGCGATGGCGTGGATTTTCGTGCTGAGCCCGAACATCGGTTGGGGCAACCTGGTGCTCAAGTCGGTGTTCGGTTTGTCGGAGGCGCCGCTCAACATCTACACCATGGGCGGCATGGTCTGGGCGCTGGCCAGCCATTATTTTCCGCTCGCCTATCTCTCGCTCGGCCCGGCTCTGCGCGTGCTCGATGTGCGCATGGAAGAGGCGGCGCTGGTGTCGGGCGCGCGCTATTGGCAGGTGATCCCGAAGATCACGCTGCCGCTGCTGCGGCCGGCAATCCTGTCGAGCGTGCTGCTGCTGTTCGTCCTCGGTCTGGCATCCTATGAGGTGCCGCGTTTGATCGGCCGGCCGGCGCGCATCGACGTGTTCACCACCGAAATCCAAGGCGCCACCCATGGCGCTCCGCCGGAATTCGGCATCGCCAGCGCACTCAGTCTCACGCTGTTGGCGATCTGCGTCATCGCGGTGTTTTTCTACCGCCGCGCGACCCGCAACGCCGAAGCCTTCGCCACCATCACCGGCAAGGGCTACATGCCGACGCGCATCAAGCTGCGGAACTGGCGCTGGCCGGTGGCGATCGGGGTGGGCACCATGTTCGTCTTCTCGCTCGGCCTGCCGCTGATCACGCTGATCTGGCAGTCGTTCTTCCGTAACCTGGCACAGCCGTTCATTCCGACGGCGGCCGGGGCGACGCTGGAGAACTACCAGTTCATCCTGCAATATCCGATCTTCATCGATGCGGTGAAAACCAGCGTGTCGCTGGCGGCAATGGCCGCCACGGTGGTCCTGGCGGTGACCTTCGTGATGGCGTGGGTTGCCTTGCGCTCGGCGCCGCGTTTCGGATGGGTGCTCGATGCGCTCGCGTTCACGCCCATCGCCATCCCGCATGTGATCGTCGGCGCCAGCGTGCTGTTCGCCTACCTCATGCTGCCGATCCCGGTCTACAACACGATCTGGATCCTGCTGATCGCCTATGTCACCATGTATCTGCCCTACGGCATGCGGTTCTCCTCGAGCGGCATCACCCAGATTCACCGCGAGCTGGAAGAGGTTGCGGAAGTCGCGGGTGCGCGCTTGAGTCACATCTTTCTTTGGATACTGCTGCCGCTTTTGGCGCCGGTTCTGCTGGCGGCCTGGATCTATATTTTTGTGCTCGCGGTGCGCGAGCTCGGCGCGTCGGTTTTTCTCGTCGGACCCGGAACCCATGTGCTAGGCACTATCAGCCTGACCATGTGGGAAGAGGGCGGAAGCTACGGCGCGGTCGCCGCGCTCGGGGTGATCCAGATCATCCCGCTTGTGCTGATCGTGGCCGGCCTGCGCTGGTTCGAAATGCGCGTGCAGCGCCGTGCCCATGCCGGCTTGGCGCCGACCGGCGTGGCGCTAAGATAGGTCGAGAAGGAAGGAACCATTCGCGTATGTTTTCGATCGAGAACCTGCAAAAGCACTTCACCGCGCCGGGCAATGTTCAGGTCCGCGCCGTCGACGGCATCAGCCTCGCCGTGGAGACCGGCAAGCTGATCACGCTGCTGGGGCCGTCCGGTTGCGGCAAGACCACGACGCTCCGCTGCCTGGCCGGTCTCGAGCGCCCGGAAACCGGGCGCATCGTCATCGGCAACAAGGTGGTGTTCGATTCCGCGCGCAACACCTTCGTTTCGCCGAGCGACCGCGGCATCGGCATGGTGTTTCAGTCCTATGCGATCTGGCCGCACATGACGGTGTTCGAGAACGTTGCCTTCCCGCTGCGGGTGGCGCGCGACCGCAAATACTCCTCGGCCGAGATCAAGCAGAAGGTGGAGCAGTCGCTCGAAATGGTGCGCATGAGCGGATACGAGTCGCGGCCCGCCACGCAGCTGTCCGGCGGCCAGCAGCAGCGCCTTGCCTTCGCGCGCGGCCTTGTCCGCGAGCCGCAGATCCTGCTGCTCGACGAGCCGCTGTCCAATCTCGATGCCAAGTTGCGCGAACAAATGCGTGTGGAGCTGAAGCGGCTGCAAAAACGCCTCGGCATCACCACGGTCTATGTCACCCACGATCAGTCGGAGGCGCTGGCGCTGTCGGACGAGATCGCGGTGTTCAATGCCGGCCGTATCGTTCAGCAGGGCACCCCGCAGGACATCTACCGTCACCCGAAAAGCCAGTTCGTCGCCGACTTCATCGGCTCGGCCAACTTCCTCGCCGGAACTCTCAAAGACGCCCTGGACGGGGACGGCAACGGGCTGGTGGAGACCAAGCACGGCGTGTTCCGCTGCAACTTCGCCCAGCCGGCCGGCGCCGGGCAGTCGGTGCTGGTCAGCGCCCGCCCGGAAGACCTCGCTCTGTCCGAAAAATCCCCGGGCGACGGGCTGAACGTCCTCACCGGAAAAATCGCGCACCGGGTGTTTTTGGGCGAGGTGGTTGACTATCTGGTGGATACCGGCGGCGCGGAAATCCGGGTGCGCACCAAGCCGGAGCTCGATTTCCGCATCGGCCAGCCGGTGCATGTCAGCGTTTCGCCACAGAAATGCGTTGGTTTGCCGTCGTGACGGCGCGGGCCACGCAGGCGGCGGCAACCACGACGAGGTGAATCATGAGCACTGCCAAAGTAACCGGATTGCGCGGCATCGAGCTGGGTGTGCGGGATCTCAATCAATCCACGGCCTTCTACAGCCAGATCTGGGGCCTCGCTCAGGTCGCTTCCGAGGGCGACGCGGTGTATCTGCGCGCCACCGATGCCGAGCACCATGTGGTCACCCTGCGTGAGCGCCCGCAGGCCGGGTTGCTGGGCGTGCACTTCGCGGCGCCCGATCGCGATGCCGTCAACAATCTGCATGCCCAGGCCAAGGCCTTCGGCGCCGACGTGACCGGCAAGCCTGCGGAGCTTCCGCGCAGCGCAGGCGGCGGCTACGGTTTTCAGTTCCGCACGCCCGAGGGCCACGTGCTGAACATTTCGGCGGACGTCGCGCGCCATGCCGATGTCATCAATGACCGCTCGAAGCCGTTCAAACTGTCGCACGTGGTGCTCAACAGCGCCCAGGTCGGCGCACAAACCGCCTTCTTCACCGACCTGCTCGGATTTCGGCTGAGCGACAGGACCCACATGATGGATTTCGTCCGCTGCTGCGCCGATCATCACAGCATCGCGTTGGCCAAGGCCGACGGGCCTTCGCTCAATCACATGGCCTATGAGATGCCCAATTTGGACGGCGTGATGCGCGGCGCCGGCCGGATGAAGCAGAACGGCTTCAACGTGGAATGGGGCGTCGGCCGCCACGGCCCTGGCGACAACGTGTTTTCCTATTTCATCGAGCCGAACGGTTTTGTCGTCGAGTACACCTCCGACATGCAGCAGATCGACGAGGCCGAATACATCCCCGGCACGCCGGACTACTGGGCCAATTTCCCCCTGCGGCCGTGCCGATGGGGTATGGCGACGACCCCGTCCAACCGCGTGAGAGCCGCCATGTCCGGCAAGCTCCCGGCCGCCGACGAAGATAACGGCGGCGTTCGCTGCGAAGAGGTCATGGCCAAAACGCTGGCGCGGTGACAATCTCGCAAAGCGGGCGCTGTGCCGGGGGATCTCTACGTCGATGCGTAGGGCGGCCATTCGACCCAGCGCGATCATCCTTGGCCAACACGCAAAATTCACTCGTCATTCGGGGCGCGGGCGAAGCCCGCGAGCCCGAAATCCATAATCCCGGTCCTGTGGTTATGGATTCCGGCCACCGATCTCGGGTTACCCGAGATCGGCAGTCAATGCTGCCCTAGTCGGCTGAAGCCGACTTGGGTGCCGCTAACGCGGCTCGGCCGGAATGACGAATTGAAGTGTCAAGCCGCGAGATTGCCGAACTTGATCAGGTTCTCTTTCTGCTTGTCGTTGCGCGGCGGCAGTTTGAACAGCCGTGCCGCATTGCCGCCGAGAATATTGTGCTTGGCCTTCTCGGACAGGAACGGCAGGTCATAGATCGTGCTCGGCAGGTCGAAGTCCCAGTGCGGATAGTCCGAGGAATACAGCAGCTGGGTTTCCGCGTTGATCATGCGGAAGGTGCATTCCAGCGCCTTGATGTCCTGAATCTCCATCGGCTGCGACGAGTAGTACATGTCGCGCATATAGTCGCTTGGCTTCTTCTTCAGTCCTGGCGCCTCGGAAGGCCGCATCATGTATTCGTGGTCGAGCCGTTGCATCAGGAACGGGATCCAGGCGAGGCCGGATTCGATCCAGATCACCGGAAGTTTGGGGAAGCGCTCGCCCAATCCGTTGATCACCCAATTGGTCAGATGCAGGATGTTGTAGAAGGTGAAGCCCAGCGCATGCACCGAGATGAAGCGGTTGCAGCTGCGGAATACCGGCTCGTTCCAGTTCGGCCCGGAATGGAAAGCGAGCGACAGGCCGCGCTCCTCCATCGCCCGATACACCTTCATATAGGCGTTGTCATAGACCGGCAGCGTGCGCACCGTGGTCACCATGAAGCCGGTGACGCCCTTGCGATCGCCGAATTCCTCGACATGACGCAGCGACGCGTCGGGGTCGGAGAACGGCAGGCCGAGCATTGAATACATGCGGCCGCCGGATTCCGGCAGCACCTTCTCGGTCAGCCAGCGGTTGTAGGCCCAGCAGAGATCGACCTCCATCTCCTTCTGCGGATGCAGGCCGACGTTGAGCATGCCGGTTGGAAACAGGCAGGAATAATCCACGCCCATCGCATCCATCCAGCGCTCGCCGAGCTGCACGTCGCGCTGTTTGCCCGGCTCGGTCTGCTCGGTGCCGCGCAGCGGATAGCGCGTGACGCGGCCGCCCATGTCCTGGGTGAAGCCGGCCTGCGTCGGCACGATCACGCCGCGGCCGCTCTTGGCGCGGCCGCCCATGGTGACCTGGCGCAGCACCTCATTTTCCATGAACGGGAGGATTTCGGGATAGTTCTCGTTCTCGTAGTGATGCGCGTCGACGTCCACGATCAAAATATCGTCAAGATTGCGCTGATGCGCCTGCTTGCGGGCATGCGCCAGCAGCCGCGTGGTGTTCAGCTCGTCGACCGAAACGCGGCGGCCGCGTTCAGCGAGAAGGTCCATGGTTTCTCTCCGTCCAGTTCCCGTTTGCGGACACGCTCAGCGGCCGGTCCAGCTCTGCCACATTCCAAGTTCGAATACTGCAAGATCGGTGGCGCGCAACAGCGCGCTGGCGGTGACCATGACGTCGGTCGGCGTCACCCCGCTTTGCGCCGTGAATGCGGCGACCGGCTTACCGGCGTCCGCCTGCGCCCCATAGCTCTTGCACAGCGCCGCCATCAGCGCTTGTTGCGCCTCGGGCGTGAGCAGGTCAAAGCGTCCGCCGGCCAATGCGTGCTCGATCTCGCCGGCGAGCCGCAGTGCCTCCGCGGAAGCCGACGGCGCGTCGCTGCCCTGCGCCACCGGCGTTCCGCCGGAACGCGCCGGCGGCCGGGGTCGCCGCGCGGTCTTTGCCGCGGCAGCCTTAGGCGACGACATACACGTCATCTCCTTTTTGGATCACCTTGTAGTTGCGCAATCTAAGGCGGCGGTCCGACGCGCATTCGCCGGTCTTCATGTCGTATTCGTAGCCATGCCAAGGGCAGACGAAATGCATCTCGGTGTCGGAGAAGTACATGCCGCGCGAGGTCTTGTCGGGCATGATCCGCTCTTCGACCTTGGCGATGGTCAGGCCCTCGCAGGCGGGTCCGCCCTGGTGCAGGCAGAAGTTGCTGTAGGCGTAGAATTGTCCCTGGTG
>JBKKAF010000179.1:0-22428 GCA_046714775.1 Xanthobacteraceae bacterium
GACGATCCGCACTGGGGCTGGCATGCCGCAGCGGCGCTAGGCGCCGAAGTCGCGCGCCCGAAGCAATACCTGCGCGCCGCGCCGAAGACATGGCCGGGCGCGAGCTACCGGGATTGACCATCGGCCCGCACTGACGCGAGATGGCCGCAAGGTTGTTGCAGCATGCGTGCGTGAGTCGGCAGCCGGGGGAGTGGCGAATGCTGCGCGTGAGCCTGATGATCGGCGATCGGGAACTGGCCGCCGCCGATGGGCGTACCTTCCAGCGCATCGATCCGCTCACCGGCGAGGTGGCGACCGAAGCCGCCGCCGCCTCCATTCCGGACGCCATCGCGGCCGCCGAGGCCGCCGCGCGCGCGTTTCCCGCCTGGTCGGCCTTGGGGCCGTCGGAGCGGCGGGCAAGGCTTTGGGCTGCGGCTGACCTGATCGAAACGCGGGGCGAGGATTTTGGCGCTGCGATGATGGCGGAAACCGGCGCCACCGCCGCCTGGTGCGGGTTCAACGTGCGTCTCGGCGCCGCCATGCTGCGCGAGGCCGCGGCGATGACCACACAGGTCACCGGCGAGGTGATCCCATCCGACCGCCCCGGCACTTTGGCGATGACCATGCGCCAGCCGGCGGGAGTTGTGCTCGGCATCGCCCCTTGGAACGCGCCGGTTATTCTCGGGGTGCGGGCGGTCGCGATGCCGCTCGCTTGCGGCAACACCGTGATCCTGAAGGCGTCGGAACTGTCGCCCGCCACCCATCGGCTGATCGGCACCGCGCTGCGCGATGCCGGCTTCCCGCATGGCGTGGTCAATGTGGTCACCAACGCGCCGGAGGATGCCGGCAAGGTGGTCGAGACGCTGCTGGCGCATCCCGCCGTGCGCCGCATCAACTTCACCGGCTCGACGCGCATCGGCCGCCTGGTTGCGGAGACCGCGGCGCGCTATCTCAAGCCGATCCTGCTCGAACTCGGTGGCAAGGCCGCGATGCTCGTGCTCGACGACGCCGACCTCGACGAGGCGGTGAAGGCGGCGGCTTTCGGCGCCTTTCTCAATCAAGGGCAGATCTGCATGTCGACCGAGCGCATCGTGGTCGACGAGACCATTGCGGACGCATTTCTTGAGAAATTCGCCGCCAAGGCGCGTTCGTTGCGCGCCGGCGATCCGCGCATGGAGGACGTGGTGCTCGGCTCCCTGGTCAATCAGGAGGCAGCGAACCGGGTGCGCGCGTTGATCGACGATGCGCTGGCGAAGGGCGCGCGGCTGGTCACCGGCGGCGAGTTCAACGGCACGGTGATGACTGCCACGATCCTCGACCAGGTCACGCCATCCATGCGCATCTATTCGGAGGAGTCTTTCGGCCCGGTCGCCATCGTGTTGCGCGCGAAGGACCAGGAGGATGCCATCCGCCTTGCCAACGACACCGACTATGGGCTCGCCGCTGCCGTCTTCAGCCGCGACGTGGCGCGTGCGCTGGAAGTGGCCAAACGCATCCAGTCCGGCATCTGCCATATCAACTCATCGACCGTGCATGATGAGCCGCAGATGCCGTTCGGCGGCACCAAGTCGTCGGGTTACGGCCGGTTCGGCGGCAAGGCGGCGATCGACGCGTTCACCGAATTGCGTTGGATCACCATCGCCAACGGGCAACAGCACTATCCGTTCTAAAAGGCTCTGCAAGCCCGCCGGTTCTCCCGCCTCGCTTGGCATCGGCGAGCTCTACTCAGACTTGTCATGGACACGTTCGTCTTCACCGCTGTGCTGCTCGCCGCCGCCTGCCATGCCGGCTGGAATGCCACCATCAAGGGCGGCGAACCGCTGTTCACCACCACGCTGATCTCGGTCGGCGCCGGTATGGTCGCGCTTTTCTTCGTGCCGTTTGTCGGCTTACCGAATGCCGCAGCCTGGCCCTGGGTGATCGCCTCGGTGGTGATTCATCTCATTTATTTCGCAGCCCTGATCGAAAGCTACCAGGCCGGCGACATGGGTCAGGTCTATCCGATCGCCCGCGGATCGGCGCCGCTGATGACCGCGGTGGTGACAACTCTGTTTGTCGAGGAGCGGCTGGGCGCCTTCGGCTGGTTCGGCATCGTGCTGCTCGTCGCCGGCGTGTTCCTTCTCTCGCTGCGCGGCGGCCGCGATCTCGCGCGGCTGGACCGGCGGGCAGTGGGTTTCGCTCTGTTCACGGCGGTGACCATTTGCGCCTATTCAGTAGTCGACGGCGTCGGCGCGCGCCTCGCCGGCAACGCCCATGCCTATTCGGCGGCGCTGTTCGTCGGCATGGCTCCGGTGATGGCGATTTATGCGGTGGCGCGGCGCGGCAGCGGCATGGTCTCGACGATGCCGCGCCATTGGCGCATCGGGTTGGCGGGCGGCGCGTTGCAGCTCGGCTCCTATGGCACCGCGATTTGGGCGATGACGGTGGCGCCGATTGCGATCGTCGCGGCCTTGCGGGAAACCAGTGTGCTGTTCGGCACCCTCATCGCGGTGATCTTCCTCAACGAGCCACTGCGCAACGATCGCATCCTGGCGGCATTGCTGATCGTGGCGGGCCTGGCGTCGATCCGGCTCGCTTGAAACACCCGTCAGCTCTTGTCTGGAATCAGATCGTGCAGCCCGCTGGCGCGCAGCCGCTCCAGGTCGGCGGGTTCGTCCACGTCCCAAAGCGTAACCGGCTCGTGCCAAGAGAGACCGCGTTCCTTCAGACGGCGGCGGGTTTCCGCCATCACATCGGCTGTGCTCCAGGACATGTCTGCGAATAGGCTCGGTTCGGGCTTTCGCATGCCGATCAGCACATAGCCGCCGTCTTCGGCGGGAAAAACCACCACATCCGTGCCGCCACGCAAAACGTCGGCGGCGGCTCGCAAATGATCGGCACTCAAAGCCGGGCAGTCGGTGCCGATGACCAGAACGGGGGCGTTCGCCGCCGTGATCGCCGCCAGCATGCGCGCGCCAAGATCGCCGTCGGGCTGGCGGGCGAGTGCTATGCCGGCGCGTGTGTGAATGGTCTGGAAAATGTCGTGGGTGTCGTCGGGCGCCACCCAAACGGTCACCGGCCCGGTGCCGGCCGCGAGCGCGGTCTCGGCCGCCCGCGCGATCAACCGCGCCTGCAAGGCCGCCGCACCATGCTGCCCCAAGACGGATCGCAGCCGCGTCTTGGCAAAGCCGGGGATCGGCGCCTTCGCCAGCAGCGCAATGGCGACCGGGTTAGTCTCTGGCGATGCCATAGCCATAACGCCGCGCCAGCGCAGCCGGATCGGCGCCGAGGAAAAAAGCAAGCCGCAACCGCCACATCAAAAGGATGGTTCGCAACACGCCGTGCTGTTCCCAGCGCCGGCCGGACGTCACCACGCGTTCACGCAAACACAGCGGGCGGCTGATGCGCTTGAGGCGCTTGGAGAGCGCGATGTCTTCCATCAAGGCGATCGCGGGAAAGCCGCCCACCGCCTGAAAGGTCTCACGCTTGACGAAGATCGCCTGATCGCCGGTGGCGATGCCGCTCAACCGCGAGCGCAGGTTCATGAACCAGGCTATGACGGGAAGCAGCGGCGAGCGGCCTTCGATGGTGACGTCGAAGCGGCCCCAATCGGCGCCGGACCGTTGCAGGCCGTCGAGGATGAGATGATCGGTCTCGCGCGGCAGCCGTGTATCGGCATGCAGGAACAGGAAAACGTCGCCGGAGGCCTTTTCCGCCCCAGCATTCATCTGCGACGCGCGCCCACGCAATGCGGGAACTACGCGGTCGGCCCGCAGCCGGGCCCGCTGGATAGTTGCATCATGGCTGCCGCCATCCACCACCACGATCTCGACGCCGAGCCCGCGCAATTCGGCCAGCGCATCGAGCGTAGTTGCGATGCCTTCGCCTTCGTTGAGCACGGGCATGATGATGGATAGGCGGGCCATGCGGCTATTCTTCCCCAAGGGGGGAAGCTAGCACTATTCCGCCGCTTCCTTCAGCGCGCCGCCGCAGGAAGAACCCTGGCCGGCGGTGCAGCCATAGCAATGGCCGGCGACCCGGATCGGCAGACCTTCCAGGTCGGCGGTGAGCAGGTCGGCCAAATGCACGCGCTCGCGGCCGCCATGGACGAGCGGCAGGTCGAGCATCTGGTTGAAATCGCAGTCGTAGACAAAGCCGCGCCAGTCGACCGAGATCAGGTCGCGGCACATCACCTGCGCAAGGTTGGCGTCCGCGTGATTGTCGCGCAGCAGGCCGAGATAGCGGTCGAACTCGCCCTTCACCATCAGGATCGAACCGAAGCGATTGATCGGCATGTTGGCGAGCGTGAACAGGCGATTGAATGCGATGCCGTAACGCTCGCCCAAGATTCGCTTGTAGTCGGCCTCGAGTTGCTCTTGCGGCGGCGGCAGCGCGGGCCCTTGCGGGTTGTAGACAAGATTGAGCACGAGACCGCCGCCTTCGCGTCCGTAACCGAGTGCGTTGAGCCGCTGCAGGCCGCGGATCGAGCTGTCGAACACGCCTTTGCCGCGCTGGCGGTCGACATTGTCCTCCTGATAGCAAGGCATCGAGGCTACGATCTCGACCTGCTCGGCGGCGAGAAATTCGGGCAGGCGCTCCTGGCCCTCCACTTCGAAGATCGTAAGATTGCAGCGGTCCATCACCCGCACGCCCATGGCGCGCGCGGCGGTGACCAGCCGGCGGAAATGCGGATGCAGCTCGGGCGCGCCGCCGGTGATGTCGAGGACAGCGACATGCTGGCGTTCCACGAATGCGAGCACGGCATCGACGACCTCGCCGGACATTTCCTCGGTGCGATGCGGGCTGGCGTCAACGTGGCAATGCACGCAAGTCTGATTGCAGCGATAGCCGACATTGACCTGCAACGTGTCGAGGCGGCGGCGCCTGATCGGCGGAAAGGCAATCTGTTCGAGCAATGGCCACGGGTCGCGCATGGGCGGAAATTCGCACGGCCGCGCCTGCGCGTCACGTGGCGG
Organism: Xanthobacteraceae bacterium; assembly: GCA_046714775.1. GTDB lineage: Bacteria > Pseudomonadota > Alphaproteobacteria > Rhizobiales > Xanthobacteraceae > VAZQ01. Next base: position 4,935 of record JBKKAF010000179.1, read on the forward strand.
CGACACGCCATCGCACAATTTCGCGTGACAGGGGAGGGTGCAGCAGGCCGGATCAGTTCACCGAGGCCGGCGCGGCGATGACGGTTCCGTCGGCCATGCCGATGCGACCGAAGCCCGGCAGCTTGACGGCCGGATGGCGCAAATCAACACCGGCGACCAGCCCGAGGAAGTTCAGTTCCACGCCTTCGACCCAGCCGAGCTTGATACCGAGGAGGCCGTAGAGCGAGGCTTCGATCCCGGTGCCGCTGTCGGTCCGTCCGGCATAGGCGCCATCGCGAAAATCCTTGCCGACCGCATTCGGCGGCAACGTGACCGCGAGTTCCGGCACGGAGCGGAGAACTGCGGCGACGAAGGTGTTGCTGTTCGGGCCGGGCCAGACGCGGTAATCGCCGTCGTTGCGGTAGTTGTAGCCTTTGATCGCCGCCTGCACTTTGGGAATCATTCCGGCGGCGTCCGCGCCGCGCACGTCGACCAGGACGCGCGGGCTGTCGCCATACCAGCGGCCGTCCGGCGCCCAGCCATTGCTGCGTACCGGATTGCCCCAGCCGACCACATCGTAGCGGTTCCAGGCGCTGGCGCCCTCCGGCTTGAACACGACCCAGCTATGGACCGAGAAAACGCCCTTCCAGCGGCCGGTGCGGCCGGTGAAGACGAGAAGCCGCGCTTCGCGATCGGCACTTGCCGGCGGCAGCATGCCGACGCTCGACCAGTTGGCCTGGCGGAAGCTCGCCGGCTGCTCCTTGCCGGCATAGAGCGCGGCATGAACCCCCAATGGGGCCAGGAACAGAACCAGGATGGCGAGAAGCACTTTGCGGGTGGGGCGGCGCATGGATGCAAGAGGATTTACGATCACGGCTGAATATGGAGGTGCCATTGCGCCATTACAGTGGCGATGCGTCACAACCGCGCATTAAAAACCGGCAATGTTGCCGGACGACGGCGCAAAAGTTTGCCGGCGCCGGCGCGAAACTCACCGCACGCGGTTGCCGCTGATGGTGAGATGGGCGTAGCGCTCGCCACCGCCTTTGGTCAGGTCGCCGGTCACGATCTTCCGCCGGTCCAAGCCGACGATGGCGCCGCGCCCGAAATCGGCAATGACATTGTCGGCAATCAGCGCGGCGCCGGCGCCGGCCGCCACCGACACGCCGATGCCGATGTCGGCCTTGCGCACCACATTGCCGGTGGCGGCGACGTCGCGCAGGTAATGGCCGAAGCCAAGCACGATCCCGGCATAGGGCGCATTCTCCACCACATTGCCGATAACCGATGTGTCGGCCTCGATCGCGATGCCGATGCCGGCGCCGTCGCCGGGGTCGGTGCCGGCCGGGCGCTTGGGAAGCAGATTGCGCACGATATTGCCTTGCACGACCGCGAGCCGTCCGCCTTCGTTGAAATTGGTCACCACCACGCCGATGGCGGCGCCGTCGACCGCGTTGTTGGCGATCAGCGCGCCCTCGAAGCCGAATTCGCAATAGATCGCGACCTCGCGTGTGTCGCCGATGCTGTTGCCCTGGACATGGATGTTGGAAGCGGCGTTGCCGCGCACGGCGGAGAACGCGCAATTGCGCATGCGGTTGCCGCGCACGATGACATTGGCGGCGCGAAACACGTTCACCGCATTGCCGTACTGGCCGGAGCCGCCGGAACGGTTGCCGATCGCCTCGATGCGATTGTCGACCACCATGGTGCCGTCGTCGCCGGCCTTGCCGCGCCAGACCTGGATGCCGTTGTTGCCGGCGCCCTTGATCGTATTGCGGGCGATCAGGAGCCCGCGGGCGTCGAACGAATGGATGGCGACGTCGGCGATGTCCGTGAGCGTCGTACCGCTTACCTCGCCGTCCACCGCCACGCAGAGGAAGCCGATGCCGCCGGCACCGGAAATCTCGCAATCCACGATCTTCAGAGCGCGGGCATTATCGACATGAATGAGCCCGCGCCGCTCGGGCAGCGGACGCTTCAAGCCGTCGAACACCAGACCCGACAGCGTCACGTGATCGGCGCCCTGGGCTGACAGCAGCGATGGGCCGTCGCTGAGGACCAGCTTGGTTGCGCCGCGCACGCCGACCAGCTGCGCGCCGGAGGCAAGCTTCACATTGCCGATGCGATAGGTGCCGGGCGCAATGGCGAGCGGCGTCCGCGTACGGGCGGTCTCGTCGAGCGCACGTTGCAGTACCCGACTCTGGTCGTCCGGGCTTCCTGGACGCAGTCCGAAATGGCCGGCATCGACGCCGAGCGCGGAGAGCGGCGACGACGGTGCGCCGAAAGCGATAGGCGAGACAGCCGCACTGGCGGCAGTGGCGGCGCTAAAGGTGAGAAAACCGCGGCGGTTGAGATGCATGCTGGCCTCCACGGCCTGTGTCCTACAAATGTAGGGCCAGAAGCCGTGTGTCGCGTTGCGACGGCAGACACATCTGCGCGCAGGGTTAACCGGTTAACGCTGGGCGCGTGCCGCCGCGAGGGCGGCCAGCACGATTGCCTCGCCGGCACGCACCAGATCACCGAGCGGCGCGTGGCGAACCGGCGGCACATGGACAAAAGTAACAATGCGCGGGCTGCGGCCCGGTCCCGCTTTTGCAGCCGCCTCGCTCGCGCGCCAGCACAGATAATTGCAGAGGTAGCGGCCGGCATCGCGTGACAGCCGGGCGGGAATGCCCGTCGCTTGCGCGGCGGCCAGCAAGCGTTGCGCAGGCGCGCGCAATGCCAATGCGGCGGGCGCTTTCGGCGCGATCATACCCGCGGACGGCAACTGCCCGCCGGCATCCGGCACGATGCGGCTGAGGGCATTTCTCGCGCGTGTTTCGATGCGCAGAGATTTGCTGCGCACCGCCAGCCCAAACATGACCAGCACGTCGGGCCGCTCGCGCGCGAGCAGTGCCGGCAGTTCCTGATCGACTGCCTCATAGCTGGTGGGGAAGACATGGGCGACCCGCCGCGCATTGGAGAAGGCGGGATGGCGGCGGCGCGCCAGCGCCGCGACCAGGTCCGCGGTCGGACTGAGCGGCGCGCCGGGAAACGGTCCGAAGCCGGTGAGCAGGATGGTTAAAGCCATTCGTAAACGACAAGCAAGATTTTTAACGCATGAGCAGCAAGGAACCGCCAACCCGCTGCGCATATAAGCGCCCCGCCTTCGGCTTTCGCAAGGTTCGTCCGAACCCGCGTGCAAGTCACCCAACGATTTCAATGCCGTTTCTTTTGACGCCCGACCCAAAGGCCTGTTTCGATGCTGCCCAGCGATCCGGAACGCGACGCCGTGGGCCGCAGCATTGCGGCTATCGTGATGGCCAAGGAGATCAAGCGTGACGGCGGCATCCATGCCGAAACGATCCTGACCGAGATCGGCGCGTTGGCCGGCTTCGCGGCGCAAATGTCGATCCGCAAGGGGATCATCGAGCCGCAAAAACTCGATCCAGGCGCCATTCTGGTGGAAGTCGTCACCAAGAATGGCGAGCGATATTATTTCAGCGATTTGCTGAACTGCATCCTGTTCGAAAATCTCTCGACGCCGCCGTACAGCGTGTGGGCCTATGTGCTGGGCGCCGTCGGCGACCAAGACACTGAACTGTTGCCCGATCTTGCCGACATCGTCAGCCACGCGGCGCGCAGCGTCGGCACCAAGCAATTCGGTGTGCCCCGGCTGCCGCCTGCGCACATGCCGCGCCGGCTGCCGCGGGCCGCTTTGCAGGACGACTGGGCACTGGTGCAGCGGGAGCTGATCGCGGCCGGCCGCGAGCCCGCCGAGTGGCCTTATGATCTCGGGCTGGCGGCGCGCTGGCAGATCGCGACCAGCGGCGACATGCTGGCGCCGCCGCTCGCTGCCAAGATCGTCATGGAAGCCGCGATCCCGATGTCGAAAGTCGACCCGCGCACCGTGCCCGGCGCGTGATCGCCACGGGAACGATTCCGGGGGGCCTGCGGTTAAGGCATGACATTCGGAAATCATTACATGCCTGCAAAGAAACCCGCTGACACATTCACCGCCCTGGCGTTCAATTGCTCGCTCAAGAGCGCCCGCGCCAAGGAGAAGTCTTCGACCGATGTTCTGTTGCAACAGCTGCTGAAGGCCTTGGCCAAGCATGACGTTACGGGAGATATCGTACGCGCGGTCGACCACAACATCCGTCCGGGCGTGGAATACAATGAAGGGCGCGGCGATGCCTGGCCGAAGCTGCTCAAGCGCGTGCTGGCCGCCGACATCGTGATTATTGGCACTCCGGTTTGGCTTGGGCAGGCCTCCAGTGTCGCCAAGCGCGTGCTGGAGCGCCTGGACGCCTTCATTCACGATCTCGATGAGCACGGCCGCATGAAGACATTCGGCAAGGTGGCGCTGGTCGCCGTGGTCGGTAACGAGGACGGCGCCCATCACTGTTCCGCTGAAATGTTTCAGGCGCTCGACGATTGCGGGTTCACGCTACCGGCCGCGGGCATGACCTATTGGGTCGGCGAGGCAATGGGCGCCAAGGACTACAAGGATTTGTGGAAGACGCCGAAGGCGGTGACCGACGCGACCACAATGGCGGCCGCCAACGCCGTGCATCTGGCGCGACTGTTGCGCAAGAATCCTTATCGCGGAATGCAGTGACGTGATTGCGGAATGAGGGACTGGCGGTCGGGTAGCGGCGTGCGGTCTCACAGGCCGAGCGCGGCGGCAAGCTCCTCCACTGCCAAGGCCGGCGACATCCGCCCTTCAGCCACCGCCGCTTCCAGTCGCGGCAGCTTGGCGCGTAATACCGGATCGGACTTGAGACGGGAAAAGACGCGCTCCTCCAACATGGTGCGCAGCCACTTGACCTGCTGCTCGCGCCGGCGGGCCGCAAGCGCGCCGGTTTCGGTCATGCGCTGACGATGCGCAAGGACCGCCGCCCACAGTTCGGCGATGCCGTTTTCGGTGAGCGCCGAGTAGGTGAGCACCGGCGGGGTCCAGCCGGGTGACGGCGGGCTCACGATGTGCAGAGCGGCGCGATATTCGGCGGCGGCCGCCTGGGCGCGCGCGACATTGTCGCCGTCGGCCTTGTTGACGGCGATGAGATCGGCGAACTCCACCACGCCCTTCTTCATGCCTTGCAGCTCGTCGCCGGCGCCCGGCAGCATCAGCACCAGAAAACAATCGGTCATGTCGGCCACCGCCGTCTCCGACTGGCCGGTGCCGATGGTTTCCACCAGCACGATGTCGTAGCCGGCCGCTTCGCAGAGCAGCAGGCATTCGCGGGTCTTGGCGGCAACGCCGCCGAGCGTGCCGGCGGACGGCGAGGGGCGCACGAAGGCATTGGGATCGGCGGCGAGCCGCGCCATGCGCGTCTTGTCGGCCAGGATCGAGCCGCCGGTGCGGGCCGACGACGGATCGACCGCCAGCACAGCCAGCTTGTGTCCTTTGCCGGTCAGAAAGCTTCCCAGCGTGTCGATGGTGGTCGACTTGCCGACCCCGGGCGCGCCGGTGATGCCGACCCGTGCCGCGCGTCCGGTATCAGGCAGCAATTCCTGCACCAGCTGGCGTGCCACCTTCTGGTGATCCGCGCGGCGGCTCTCGATCAAGGTCAGAGCCCGGGCGAGCACGGCGCGGTCGCCGGCGCGGATGCCGCGCGCGAGGCGGGCCACGTCGGTGTCGGGCTTAGGGTCTCGGCCGCGCGAAGCCATTGTCGTTCCTGGTGTGGAAGCGAGGGAGCCTTATCACAGCCCACGAGTGAGACGTTTTTATCAATAGAATCATTGCCTTATGCAGACCGGCGAAATCGCCACCGCTGTGGTTAACGTTGGATGAACTTTTGTTCTGTGTCGCGCGACTAACCAGATATCATAGCTTCCTGGGTGGAGGCTGCGGAGGGAAGTTATGCGTCGAAACGCGCTCGCGGCGACGGCTTGGCTCGTCTCACTCTTTTGCGTCACGATCGCACCGGCCGCAGCCGCGGACCTGGTCTGGCAGGTCGAGAACCCGTTCCGATTCTTCAAGCCGACGCGTTCGTTCGCCTTGCATGAGGCCGCCTTCAATGCGGTGCGCGGCAATCCGAACGGCCCGCTGCCGGCGGACATCATCTGGCGCACCGAGCGCCGTCTCAACGATCCCGATTGCCGCGATCCCTCGAACCCCGACGCCTGCGCGGCGACCGCGCGCGCCCGCTATCCGCAAAGCCGGCTGGGCTGGGCGGCGCAGACGGTCGGCGAGACCTGTTACGAAAGCAACGGCCGGCCGCGGCGTTATTCGGTCACCTGCGATCGCCGATATTCCTGGGGCACCGCGAAAGAGGACTATGTGCTGCCGGAAGCGCACACGGTCGCTATTCAGATCGACCCGCAGCAACTCATCGGCGTCACCGGCGATTGCACCTGGAGCTGGCAACCGCGCCGCTCCGGCGGCAAGACCGAGACCAAGAAAATTGCCTGCAAGGACAAGCTGACCATCGCGCGCGTCCCCTATGCGGTTGATCGCGCCAATTCGGGCGTGTCGGTGACGGTGCGGCTGCCCGACGGCCGCGAACTCGCCGAGCGTGAGGTCGTCGTTGAGGATCTGTTCCTCGTGGCGCTCGGCGATTCCTTTGCATCGGGTGAGAGCAATCCCGACCGGCCGGTACAGTTCAGCGGCGACCGCGAAATGGTCTATGACCCGACGCTGCTGCGCGACGAGGTGGCATCGCGCCAGCCCGACCGCTCGGCGCTGCCGCCCGGGGGCTTCGGCCTTGCCTCGGGCGACGATCAGTACAATCCCAAGGTCCTGCCCCGGCGCTACATGGACGACGAAGCGCAGGGCCGCTTCAACCGGCTGTCCTCGACCGAGTTCAAGGCGGCGTTCGACAAGGCTTCGGCGCGCTGGCTCAGCCGCGACTGCCACCGCTCGCAATACGGCTATCCGTTCCGCGTCGGCATCCAGCTCGCGCTGGAAAACCGTCACCGTGCGGTGACGCTGGTCAGCCTGACCTGTTCGGGAGCGGAAGTATCCCAGGGCTTGTTCATGGATATGGACGCCCGCGAAGGGTTCAGCGACGCGGCGAATGCCAAGGTGCGCGCGCAGCTTGACCAGTTGAGCGATCTGATCTGCCGTGGCGGCGCCGCCGCCCGCTCGCAGAGCGCCAGCTACACCCTGCCGGTTTGGTCGGCCGGCAGCACCCAGGTGGAGATGCGCCGCATCGCCAAGACCTGGTGCCCGCCGCAATCGCGTAAACGGCCGATCGATTTCGTGATGATGTCGGTCGGCGGCAACGATGTCGGCTTCGGTGCGCTCGCGGCCTATGCCATGACCGAAAGCGCCAGCGACTTCGCGCCGATCGCGGCCTGGATCGGCAGCCAGATCCGCTTCAGCCCGCAAGTCGCGCGGGTCTATCTGGACCATCTCGACGAACGCATGAAGGTTCTCAAGGACGCGCTGGCCGACGGCTTCGGCATTGCTCCCGGGCGCGTGTTGCAGTCGTCCTACGAGCCGATCCAGTTCGACGAAACCGGCGCGTTGTGCGGCTCGCAGCCGACGCTCGGCATGGACGTGCATCCCGGATTGAAGCTCAACCAGGCGCGTCTGAAGGAAACGGCCGACTTCCTGCGCGATCTTCTGGCGCGGCTGGAATGCGTCAGCAGCACCGCGGGACGCAACTGCCCGGCCAATCTCGCCACCGGCAGCGGCACCGGCTTTACCCTGGTGACCGATCACCTTCCGGCATTCGCGAAGCGAGGCATGTGCGCGCGCGATCCCAAGCGGGCGCTGGCGGACGGCATCAACATGCGGATTCCGCGCAAGAACGCCACGGGCGACGGGTTCAAGCCGTATTCCCCCGCGGCGACGCTGCCTTATGCGGCTCATTGGCGTCTGTTCCGCACGCCGAACGACGCCTTCCTGATCGCCCATACGCACCGCGAAGGCACCATGCTGTTCGACATTCTGCAGCCGGCCTATGCGGGGCTGTACAGCGGCGCCATCCATCCGACCGCGGAAGGCCACGCCATCGTCGCCGACTATGTGGTTCGGCATGCGCGCAAGCTGCTGGAGGCGCGCGCCGGCGTGCAGAAACAAGCCACGACGCGTTGAGAGGACGGCGGAGCGCTACTCGGCCGCCGCCTTTCCGTGCCCGAGGCGCTGGTTGAGGCTCGTCAACAGCGCGTCGGCTGCTTCCGCAATCACGGTGCCGGGCGGGAAGATGGCCTCGGCGCCGGCGGCCTTCAGGGCCTCGTAGTCCTGGGCCGGCACCACGCCGCCCACCACGATCATGATGTCGCCGCGGCCTTGCCGATCCAGCTCGGCCTTCAGCTCCGGCACCAGCGTCAGGTGTGCGGCGGCGAGCGAAGAAACCCCGAGGATGTGCACGTCGTTCTCCACCGCCTGGCGGGCCGCTTCGTCCGGCGTCGCAAACAACGGCCCGATGTCCACGTCGAAGCCGAGATCGGCAAACGCCGAGGCGATCACCTTCTGACCGCGGTCATGGCCGTCCTGGCCGACCTTGGCCACCAGGATGCGCGGCCTGCGACCTTCGTTCTCTTCGAAGGTGGCGACCAGCCTCCGCATCCTCTCGACCGCCTCCGACATGCCCGCTTCCCGCTGATAGACGCCGGTGATGGTTTTGATCTCCGCCCGGTGGCGGCCGTACACCGTCTCCAGCGCCGATGATATCTCGCCGACGGTGGCCTTGGCACGCGCCGCCTCGACCGCCAGCGCCAGCAGATTGTCGTTGCCGCCGGCGGCGGTGCGGGTCAGTGCCGCCAGCGCGTCGGCCACCGCCTTGCCGTCGCGTTCGCCGCGCAGGCGGGCGAGCTTATCGATCTGCAGCTGGCGCACCGCCGCATTGTCGATCCGCAGCAGGGCGACCGGCGTGTCGTCCTCGGGGCGGTATTTGTTGACCCCGATCACCGACTGCTGGCCGGAATCGATGCGCGCCTGGGTTTTCGCCGCCGCTTCTTCGATGCGCAGCTTCGGCAGGCCGGCCTCGATCGCCTTGGCCATGCCGCCCAGCTCCTCGACTTCCTGAATGTGGCCCCAGGCCTTTTTCGCGAGCTCGTGGGTCAGCCGTTCCACATGGAACGAGCCGCCCCATGGATCGATCATGCTGGTGATGCCGGATTCCTGCTGCAGCACGAGCTGGGTGTTGCGTGCGATGCGCGCCGAAAAATCGGTCGGCAGCGCCAGCGCCTCGTCGAGCGCATTGGTATGCAGCGATTGGGTATGGCCCTGGGTCGCCGCCATCGCCTCGACGCAGGTGCGCACCACATTGTTGAACACGTCCTGGGCGGCGAGCGACCAGCCCGAGGTCTGGCAATGGGTGCGCAGGCTGAGCGAACGCGGGTCTTGCGGATCGAACGGCTTGATCAGTTTGGCCCAGAGCAGCCGCGCGGCGCGCAATTTCGCCACCTCCATGAAAAAATTCATGCCGGTGCCGAAAAAGAACGACAGCCGCGGTGCGAAGCGGTCGATGCCGAGACCGGCTTGCAGGCCGGTCCGCACATATTCGAGGCCGTCGGCGAGCGTATAGCCGAGCTCGAGGTCGGCCGACGCGCCCGCTTCCTGCATGTGATAGCCGGAGACGGAGATCGAGTTGAACCGCGGCATGTGCTCGGCGGTGTAGGCGAAGATGTCGGAGATGATGCGCAGCGAAGGCGCCGGCGGGTAGATATAGGTGTTGCGCACCATGAACTCTTTGAGGATGTCGTTCTGGATGGTGCCGGTGAGCTTTTCCGGCGCAACGCCCTGTTCCTCGGCGGCCACGATATAGAGCGCCAGCACCGGCAGCACGGCGCCGTTCATGGTCATCGACACCGACATCTGGTCGAGTGGGATGCGGTCGAACAGCGTGCGCATGTCGTAGATGGAATCGATGGCAACGCCGGCCATGCCCACGTCGCCGGTGACGCGCGGATGGTCGCTGTCGTAGCCGCGGTGGGTCGGCAGATCGAAGGCGATGGAAAGCCCCTTCTGCCCGCCCGCCAGATTGCGCCGGTAGAAGGCGTTGGAATCCTCGGCGGTGGAGAAGCCGGCATATTGCCGGATGGTCCACGGCTGGGTGAGGTACATCGTGGGATAAGGGCCACGCAGATAGGGCGCGATGCCGGGATAAGTGTCGAGGAAATCGAGCCCCTGCATATCCTCGCGCCCGGCCAGCGGCTTCACCGCGATGCCTTCAGGTGTCAGCCATGCCGGCGCGGCAGCCGCAGCGTCGCCAATCGGCGCGTCGGCGAAATCGACGGTGGAAAAATTCGGCACGCGGCTCATGGCCGGCATTTTACCGCCTATTCGAATGGTTCGGCCAGCCGCATGGGCGTCAGGGGAGTTATGCGTGTCGCGCTGCGGGGAGCGTGCGATGCCGCGACCGGCGCCACATCCAGCACGGCGACCGGCACTTCGTCCGGATTTTGAAACACCGTGGCCCCTATCAGGACGTCGCTACCGCTCGCCACCAACGCCTCCCGCTCGGCGCGGGTGGCTGCGACCTTGTTCTGGATCAGGTCCTGCTCCAGCGCGGCCTCCGCGCCGCCGGCCGCCTCGATCTCCTGAAACAGCACCCAGGCGGAACGGCAAAGTTTATCGGTCAAATCTTCGATCCCGCCGGCACCTGCCGCGGGGTCGGCTGCTTTGGCGAGATGGGATTCTTCCAACAGGATGAGCTGGGTGTTGCGGGCGATGCGGCGCGCGAAACCGTCCGGCAGGCCCAGTGCCTGGGTGAACGGCAGCACGCTGATGCTGTCGGCGCCGCCCAGCCCGGCCGACAAGACCGCGATCGCTGCCCGCACGATGTTCACGTGCGGATCGCGCCGGGTCATCATGCGCCAAGCGGTCTCCGCGCTGACGAATGCCGGTGTGGGCGCCAACCCGCAGGCTTGCTCGACCCGCGCCCACAGTTTTCGCAACGCACGGAATTTGGCGATGGTGAGGAATTGCTCGGCATCTGCGGCAAGCCGGAAGAAGATCATCTTGCGCGCGGCGTCGAGCGGAATGCCGCCTGATTCCAGCGCGCGCAGATAGGCGACCGCCGTTGCCAGCACGAAGGCCAGTTCCTGCGCTTCCGTGCCGCCGGCGGCATGGACGATGCGCCCGTCGGCGGCGGCGAACGGTCCTTTGAAACCATCCGCGCTAAGGCCGGAAAGGAGCGCCGCGAAACGCGGTGCGCGTTCGCTCCAGGTCGGACCGCCGCCGCTTCCGGCCATGGCGCCGAGCGGGTCGAGGCCGAAGCGGATATGCGTGGCGGCCGAGGAAACGCCGCCGGATTTTACGACTGTCGTCAGGTGAGCAGCTGCCTCTTCGGTCTGCGGGCCAAGATCGCAGTCGATCGCAATCCCGGCATCGAGATGCACGCCTTCCAAAACGCGCTTGATGGAGTCGCGCGATGCCGGCAGCCCATAGCCGTAGGCGCCGGCGGAACCGGCAAACACCAGAGACAAGCCATTCGCGCCGTTTTCGAGGTCTTGCAGGGCCTGCGCATTGGCAACTGCTGCATCGGGATGGTCGATGCGCTGCATCACCGCCCAGGCGGCGCCCGGTGCCCGCCCAGCGATCGGTCGCGCGTCCGCCTTGCGCTCACAAAGCGCCTCGACCCGGAGCCCGTCATAAGTGGTGCCGGTCAGAGTGCGGTCGGTATCGGCACCCTTGAGCACGGCATCGACCAGCTTGCGCCATTGCTCGCGGGTTGCCGGGGGGAAATTGGCGGCCAGCGGAAGATCGTCGGGACGGTCGGCCATTGTGGTCAAAATGGCACGCCGGCGCGTCACGGCCAATTGGTCATTGCGTCAATTGGTCATGAGGCCTTGGTTATTGAGACTTGCGCGGCGACAGCTTCTCGATGCCGGTCCGGTCGAGCTTGGCCAGTGCATCGCGCACCCGCACGCCGGCGATCAGCCGGTCCGGCACGATTTCGGCGAGCGGCACCAGCACAAAGGCGCGCTCCCACAATCGGGGATGCGGCAGGATCAGATCCGGGTCGTCGATAACGAGTGCGTCATAGGCCAGGAGATCGATATCGAGCGTGCGAGGCCCCCAGCGCTGTTCGGTCGCGCGGTTGCGGCCGAAGCTGCGTTCGACTGCCTGGGCGCGATCGAGCAGGGCGTGCGGTGGCAGCAGGGTCTCGACGGCGATGCACAGGTTCACGAATGGCGGCTGGTCCTCGACGCCCCAGGGCGGGGTGCGGTAGTCGGATGAGCGGGCCAGCAGCCGGACCGCGGAGCCGTTGCAAAACTCGGCAATCGCACGATCGAGCGTCTCCCGCGCGTCCCCCAGATTGCCGCCGAGCGCCAACAGCGCCTCAGCCATTGCCAAAATCCCGGCGGCTGCGAACAAGGATGACGCCGACATCGGCAAAGGTTGCGGCGATCGGCGCATGCGGTTTGTGCACGGTTACTCGCACCGAACCGATGCGCGGAAATGCCGCCAAGATGGCGTCGGCGACGGCGCCGCCGGCGGCCTCGACCAGCTTGTAGCTGCGGGCGCCGAAGGCCGCAGTCGCGGTCTCCACGATGGAGGCATAGGACACGGTATCGGCGAGCTTGTCGGAGCGCGCGGCATCCGCGAGATCGATCGACAATTCGAGATCGAGCACGAAGCGCTGACCGACGCGCGATTCATGCTTCATCACGCCGTGGTGGGCGTGGATCAGGAGCCCGGACACAAAGATGACGTCGCTCATCGCGCGGCCTCGATGGCGGCGGACACTCGCAATGCCTGCACGGTTTCGGCGACGTCGTGAGCGCGGATGATGGCGGCGCCGTTGGCGACAGCCAGCAGGTGGGCGGCGAGCGAGCCGCCGATGCGGCGATCGGGCGGCGCCGGCGACACTGTGTCGATGAAACGCTTGCGCGACGCCCCGACCAGCAGCAGCAGGCCGAAGCTTTTCAGCTCCGCCAGCCGTGCAATGGCGATGATGCTCTGTTGCGGCGTCTTACCGAAGCCGATGCCGGGGTCGAGCACGATCGCCTCGCGAGCGATGCCGGCGCGCGCGGCGATGTCCAGCGAGCGTGAGAAAAACGCGGCGATGTCGGCCATGACGTCGATGGCGGGGTCGGCCGTGTCACGGTTATGCATAATGATCACCGGCACGCCATGTTCGGCGACCACGCGCGCCATGTCGGGATCGCGCTGCAGGCCCCAGACGTCGTTGACCATGGAAGCGCCGGCAGCGAGCGCGGTGGCCGCCACCCGTGATTTCATGGTGTCGATCGAAACCGGCAATCCAAGCCCGGTGACGACGGACAGCACCGGTGCGAGCCGGCGCATCTCCTCTTCCGCCGTTACCGGAGCCGCGCCGCCATAGGGACGGGTGGATTCCGCTCCCACATCGAGCATGTCAGCGCCTTCCGCCGCCATGCGGCGGGCCTGCTCGATCGCCAGATCCGGATCGAGAAAGCGGCCACCATCAGAGAAGGAATCCGGCGTGACGTTCAGCACCCCCATCACCACCGGCCGGCCGAGTGCAAGCAGCCGCGCCAGCGGCTCAACGGCGGTTTTGCCGCCGCTCTTTGGCATCGAAAAAGACGGCCGGGCCATGCTCATGGCCGTGGCTTTGCGCCGGTCGGGGGAGGGGTGTCAAGGCGCCGTACCGCGCTTGGCGAATGCAATGCCCCGCCGCGGCGGGGCATGATCAGTGCAATTAAGACAGCGAGCCGTAGCCGACGCGATCCGCTCAATAGGTGATCTTGAGCGGCAGCTTCTTGGCGTGTTCGACCCAGCGGACGACCAGCTTGTCGGAGGGAAGGAAACGCACCAGCTTGCGCTTGACATTGGCGTCGGCCATCGCCTTGGCCAGCTTGCAAGGGTTTCGGTATTTGAGTTCCTTCACGGTATCGACGCCGGCCGCCCGCAGCAATTCGGCATATTCCTCGCCGACGCCCTTGATCCGCATGCGGTCGGCCATGTTGGCCCAGCGCAGGATGCGCTTCTCGTCGACCCCGGTCTTGGTGGACAGCTCCTTGCGCCCTTTCGGGTTCTTCGCAGCCTCGAGGAACTTCGCCGTCGTTCTGATGCCGACCGACTTGAGCGTCTTTGCCTCATCCGCACCGATCCCTTCGATGTCGGTGATGGGGTAGGACATTGAATTCTCCTCGCTTCGTGCCGTCGTGAAAAATCCGGGCCGGTTCAAACGAACTGGCCCAGTCCGGGGATCGCGCCGACGATCTCGCCGACTGCGTCCTCCCCGGCCTTCTCACGGGCATAACCAATCACTTCCCGCGTAACCGCCTGGATCTGCCCCATGCTCAATCCGGCGGCCATCATGCGGGTGCCGGCGCCCATGACGCCGCCGCCGAACATGCCGCCCGGACTGGAATCGGGTGGCGCAGCCGCAATCAATGCGTCCGCGCCGGGCAACTTGTCGATGAGGACTTGGACTTTGTCGGTCGGGCCCTCCTTGACCAGAAATTGCAAAATGATGCCGACGGCCGTTTCCGCGGCCGCGCGGTCGACGCCGACATTGGCGACGAGACGTCCGATGAGTTCGTCCATTTGCCCCTCGTCAGCCCCGCACTCCGGCAGGTTAACCATATAATGGACGGCACCCTTTGAGAAAACAAGCGATGCAGGATCGTGAAAAGCGCACGCGAGCGAAAGTCACGATGCGTTGCATTCATGCATCAGGGCGTGATCGTGCACCTATTATCGGGCGTTGAACGCCATAAGCGGCGCGTCGCTGCAACGTTTGCGCCGTAAGAGGAACGAAAACCGGACAATGTTTGCTGTCCACGCCGATGAGGTCTGACATGCAATCGATGTTGCACGGTTACGGGCAATAGTCTGCGAGCCGCGTGCCTGGTGACCGAAGATTCTGCCGGTTCCACTACGGCCTTACCGGCCTCGGCGACTGAAGCGCGCCTATAGTCGTGATCGGAAGCGGGTCAGTTGGCTTCTAATCTGCCGGCGCGCGAGCGATGATCAATCGTGAACGCAGCTGGACGAGTGGGTAGCGTCGAGTTGCGTATCATGAAGTTGTTTGCACGCGCGCGCGTGGTGGTCGTGGCCGGCGAGATGTCCGGTCGTGCCACCGTCCATTGTCTCCGCCGCATGGGCCTGGCAGCGGTCCTTGACGTGCCGGGTCTCGAGCAGGCACGGCGCCTTTGCGAATCCGGCCGCGTCGATGCCTGCTTGGTTGTGCTTCCGCGCCCGGTCCCCGACGAACTGTCGCCGCTGCGGCTCGAAGCCGGGGCACCCGGCCGCGGCACCAGTATTCCCTCGCTGCTGCTCGCCGACGCGATCACCCCCCATCTGCTGAAAACGGCTGGGCGGGCGGGCTATGTCGCGGCTATTCCAGCCGGAATTGCCCAGCGACGGCTTTATCGTTGCATCGGGGCGCTGCTCCAGCAATCCCGGCGATTGGCCTGCCGGTCGGGTGGCAGCACTGCCGAGCTCGAAGAACTGGCAGATCCTGTAGGCGGCGGTGCGCCGCGCACGCTGGCCTTCGCATCCACCGATCCCGGCAAGCTGAAATTGCAATAGCGGCTGGTGTGAGTTCCCCCTTCCTTGCGGCGGCCGGGTCGGGAGGGAACCTCTGAACAACGCCGCCTCTTGGCCTTGTTCCCACGAACTACTTCTTTAGAGTCGGCAATCTTTAGAGTCACCAGGACGCACGACGTGTATGCCAGGGGCATACAAGCTCTCCATTGCAAGGTCCGCCATGGCATCCCCTTCCGACGCCCTTCCCGCCGTCCTCGACCGGATCGACGCCGAGCTCGACAACAGCGTGCAGCGGCTGTTCGATTTTTTGCGCATCCAGTCGATCTCCACCGATCCGGCCTACAAGGACCATTGCCGCGCCGCGGCCGATTACGTCGCCGGAGAACTTTCCGGTCTCGGCTTTGACGCCAGCATCCGCCCGACCGGCGGCCATCCGATCGTGGTCGCCAAGAGCCGCGGCGTCGGCAACGGCAAGGCGCCCAGCGTGTTGTTCTACGGCCATTACGACGTGCAGCCGGTCGATCCGCTCGACCTGTGGGACACACCGCCGTTTGCGCCGCGCATCGCCACCTTACCCGACGGCCGCAAGGTTATCGTGGCGCGCGGCGCTTGCGACGACAAAGGCCAAGTGATGACCTTCGTCGAGGCCTGTCGCGCCTTCAAGGCGGTGACCGGCGCGCTACCCCTGCCGATCACCATGCTGATCGAAGGCGAGGAAGAATGCGGGTCGGAACACCTGTTCGGCTTCGTCAAGGACAATGCCGCCGAGCTCAAGCACGATCTGGCGCTGGTTTGCGACACCAGCATGTGGGATCCGTCGACGCCGATGGTGACCACTTCGCTGCGCGGGCTGGTCTATGAGCAGGTCACGCTCACCTGCGCCGACCGCGACCTGCATTCCGGCTTGTTCGGCGGCGCCGCGCAGAACCCGATCCGGGTGCTGGCGAAAATTCTGGCGGCGCTGCATGACGATAATGGCCGGGTTACTTTGCCTGGCTTCTATGACCGCGTCAGCGAACTGCCGCCTGACATCAAGGCCGACCTCGCCGCCCTCAACCTGACCGCCGAGGATTTCCTGGGCGCGGTCGGCCTGAAGGCGCCGGCCGGTGAGAAAGACCGGATGCTGATCGAGCAGATCGCCACCCGGCCGACCGCCGAGATCAACGGCATTGTCGGCGGCTATACCGGCGAGGGCGCCAAGACGGTGATCCCGGCGCAGGCGATGGCCAAGGTGTCGTTCCGCTTGGTGGGCGCGCAGGATCCGGAGAAGGTGCGCGCTGCGTTCCGGGATTTCGTGCGTGCGCGGTTGCCGGTGGATTGCACGGCCGAGTTCGCCGCCTTTGGCAACGCGCCGGCGATCCAACTGCCGTTCGACAATCCAGCGCTGGCGAAAGCCCGCGGCGCGCTCGCCGCCGAATGGGGCAAGAAGGCGGTGACGGTCGGCGAGGGCGGCTCGATCCCGATCGTCGGCGATTTCAAGCGCGTGCTCGGCATGGACACCATCATGGTGGGCTTTGCGCTCGACGACGACCGCGTGCATTCGCCCAACGAGAAATACGATCTCACGTCCTTCCACAAGGGAACGCGCTCCTGGGCGCGTATTCTGGCGGCGTTGGCAGGATAGCGCCCGCCGTCTAGTGTCCCTTTTGAATCCGAAGTTCGCACACACTCGCTGCGAGCACTCTTGCGAACTTCGGATTCAAAAGGGACACTGGAAATCATAGCGTTGCTAGTGTGGCTTGGGTTCAGAGAAGTTCCCTCTGGGCCTAGCCGCAAGGATGGGGAACTTCTGAACCGCCACACGAGTGTCCCGAATCCGAAGTTCGCACGCACTCGCTGCCAGCACTCTTGCGAACTTCGGATTCAAGAGGGACACTAGAAATCATAGCGTTGCCAGTGTGGCTTTGGTTCAGAAGTTCCCTCCCGACCCGGCCGCAAGGATTTGGGAACTTCTGAACCGCCACACTAGGCCCGCCGGAGGCAGCTGTGGTCAGCAATGCCACGCCACTTCTTGCCCTCGATGCCGTGGCGCTCGACTCCGAGACGACGGGGCTTGATCCAACGAAGGCGCGTATTGTCGAAATCGCGGCGGTGCGGCTGCTGAGCGGACGAATCCGGCCGGAGAGCTCGTTCCGCAGTCTGGTGCAGCCGGGCGAG
>JBKKAF010000180.1:0-14125 GCA_046714775.1 Xanthobacteraceae bacterium
CAATTCTTCGTTGGCACGTTAGCGAGGCGGCGGACCGGGAGTGCGGACCCATGCGATTGACGACCCCAACACCAGCGCGGCAGACCACTCGGGCCCGCGTTAGGGCCTTCGAACCGGCGATCGATCCCAATCAGGCCGCGATCTTCGAGCGGCTGGAAACCACCAAGAAATACGGCCTGGTCTCCGACTATCTGGTGAGCTGGAGCGGACGCTCCGGACGCTTGAGCGCCAAGGTGACGGTCTGGGGTAAGGACGGGACGCCGGAGGATGTTGTGCGCCATTACATCGCGCGGCTCTTGAATGGCCTGGTGCCTGACCGGCAGATCGAGGTCGGCGCCGACTAGACCAGCCGCGCGCAGGTTTCCCGACGGAGAAGCAGCTTTAATCCGGTCAGGCGGCGAGCGCGCGGCGACGCTCGACGAGGTCGGTGATTTTCTGCTCTTGCGGCCGCGGCGGGACAACGAGACTCTTGGGCGGCAGCGTCTCGGTGGCCGTGGCAGCCGGTATCGTTGCCGCCGTATCGGGCGCAGGGGCCAAGACCTGCGCTGGCAGCTCCGAGCGCGTCGACCAGATGCTTTTGAGCATGGCGATGGTTGCGGACCACGTTGAGACATTGACGCTGGTGGTGTCGAGCCCGGACGTGAACAGTTTGCGGATCAACAAATCGCGCTCCACGGATTCAGCAAGCTCGAACGTGACCGCTAGGAAATTTCCAGCCTGACGCACGACCCTGCCGGGGACAAAACCGACCTCGCTAATGAAAAGGCGCACCCGCTCGCCTGCCTGGGTCACCGATGCGCGGTCGGGATCCGGCACGATCGCCACGCCCGATATCGACATGTTGTTGACGCGGCCGGTCGAAAGCGCGCCGGCTGCGCTGAAGATCCAGATCGGCTCATTGATTTCGAAGCGCTCTTCGCCGCGGTGGGTGGGCGCCTGCAGGGTCATCATGCAGGTGAGGAAGAGTACGACGATGTTGTTTGCCGCCCAAAACGCCACGATCGGAAGCACCGCTGTGTCCGTGATCCTCCATTCCGGCAAGGCATTGATGACCAGGCCGCTGACCGTCAATATCATCATGGCGGCGACGCTCCAAAAGATACCCCGCGCGTAGGTCGATTGTCGGGTGCTGCTTCCTTTCGGCGTCACCTTGAATACGTGACCGCGGGGTTTGATGAGCGTGAGCAAAACCGTCGGCAGGATTTTGAAGCTCTGCAGCAATCCGAGCACCTGCGCGGCCAGCGGAAACAAATGGCCGGGCGCATAGACGCCGATGCCGCCCAGCACGGCGAGCATTGCCGGAATGAGATAGTAGACGATCTGATCGGCGCCTACTTTGGCGACCGGCGAAATGCCGGTCCACAGAAACACGATCGGCACGAGGGCCGCGATCAGCGATAGCAGACCGACCGAGAGCCAATGCAACGGCAGGAACAAGAGCCGCTGCATAAGCGCAAGCTTATCCCCGAACGGTCCGCTGCGCAGATAGAGAATTTGAATCGCCCCGCGCGCCCAACGTTGGCGTTGGATAAAGAAAGCATCGACGTTCTCGGGCGCGAGCCCGAAGGCAAGCCGCTCGGACAGATAGCGCGTCACATAACCCTTGCGCAGTAGCGTGAGCGTGAGCAGCATGTCCTCGGTGATCGACGCTGTCGGCAGTGCGCCGCCGATGGCGTCGATCGCCGCCCGCCGCGTGAGCGAGTTGGAACCGCAGCAGAACGCGGCGTCCCAGCCGTCGCGGCTCGGCATGATGGCGTCGAAAAAGAAGCGCTGCTCGTCCGGAATGGTCTTGCGCATTGCCAGATTCGTCTGCAACGGGTCGTAGTTGTAGAAGGCGTGCGGGCACTGCACGATCCCCACGTTCGGATCCGCGAAGAAGCCGAGGGTGCGCAGCAGGAAGTTGCGCTGCGGCACGAAATCGGCGTCAAAAATTGCAACGAATTGGCCACTGGTGCGGTCGAGTGCATGATTGATGTTGCCGGCCTTGGCATGGCTGTTGTCCGGTCGGGTGAGATAGCCCGCCCCCTTGGCGGCGCAGAAGTCTTTCAGCCATGGACGGCGGCTATCGTCGAGCACCCAGACACTGACGTTCGGATAATCCAAGCAGAGCGCCCCAATGATGGTCTTCTCCAACACCTCGAGCGGTTCGTTATAGGTCGGGATAAAAACGTCAACGAATGGCAGCTGATCGGGCGGCAGGGCGCGCATGCGCGCTTCGTGCGTGTCCGCCTCGCGCCGGTGATCGGTTCGCCTTAAAAACGTGATGTAGAGCAACAGTTGGTCGGTGATGGCAAGGAGCTCGATCGCAAAGCAGAGCCAAATCCAGCCGATCTCGTACCACGCACCGCGCGCCGGCAGCACCGTTTCGAAGAAGCGCCAGTTGAGATACCGGGCGATGACGAGCCAGACCGCGGCAAATATCAGGAGACGCGCCCACCCTCGCTTGAGCGGCAACAGCGGCCCAAGGAGGTAGATAGCGCCCACGACGAACAGCATCGGCCCAAGAAGTTCGACGGGCGACAGGGCATCGGTATGCAAGTTACTTACTCGTTGGGGCGTGGGCGGCGGTCTCGGTCTTTCTGCCGATGAGCCGGCTGAACGTCCGGCTTAGCTCATCGAGATAGCCGAGACGCCGCGTAAACCGCACTTCGGCGAGGCGGCCGATGTTGCAGAAGCTGTGCTGTTGCGACTCTTGCTGCGGAAGCCAGACTTCCACGGTTATGCTGTGGGGACTGGGCGTCGGCACGTGTGCAGCCAGCAACCGGTCGTCCGTGCGCGCCGCCGAGCCGCGCACTTGTCGCACGATGCCCTGATGCCATTCGCCGCTGCCGATCAAGCGAACGGCTGCCGTGTCGCCGGCCTTGGTCTGCTCGAATTCGCGTTCGGGAAGCTCGACCGCGACGAACCGGCGCTCGCAACTGGCCAGATCGAGCAGGGTCTGCCCCTCCGTCACCGTCGAGCCGGGACTGGCGGCCACTGCCCAGACCACGTGGCTCGCCGGCAAAAACAGGTCGACGTGGCTGAGGCGATCAAGCCGGTCGCGTTCTTCCGTGATTTCCGCCGCGATCCTTGCCGAGCGCGAAGTCTCTTCCAAGACCTGTGCCTCAAGCTCCTGCCGCCGCAACAGCAAGCGGTCGCGCTGCTGTTGTGAGTAGGGCACATCGTTCGCGCCGTCGCGCAAGAACACGCCCTTCTTCGCAGAATCCAATTCGATTTGCAGGCGCTCTAGCCGCGCTGCCGCCATTTCACAGCGGGTTGAAACCGCTTTTTGAGACGCGAGAGCCTCCGCGGTACGAATCTCCGATGCGACACCGGATTTGACGAGTTGCTCCATGCGGGAGCTGATCTCTTGTCGCTTCTGGACCTCCGCGAGACAGCCCGTCCGTTCCGCGGTCGTCTCGTTGAACTCATGAACGAGCCGCTGAATCATGCCGCTGCGATAGGCGGCGGTGCGGCTATTGAGTTCGCGATCGAAATCGGTGGTTTCGGCGAGCTGACGACGTGCGAGCCCGGCACGCTCTTTCGCCACCGCAAGCTGTCCCTCAAGAGTGAAAAGGTGCCGACGGTCGGGCGAGAGCGCCGCAATGAGCGGCACGTTCGCAGCGTCCTTGATGAAGTCGCCTTTACTTGGAAGATCGCGTGTGAGCCGTCCCGACATCGGCGCCGCAATGCGCACCAGTTCGGCGTTGACAAAGGCCGAGGGCGCAACACGATAGGCTAAGTAGGGCACAAAGACCCAGCCACCCACCACAATGAACGTCAAAGCAAGCGCCAGACGAACCGGGCGGCTTCGAACGAAACGTTGCAGATAATCGGATCGGCTCACCTGCCGGGTCTATCAGACAAAAATCTCAATCCCACATCTACATCGGGTTTGAGTAAAACGCCGGTAAAGCGATGGGTTATCTATCGAATCGAATTATTTCGCGGCGGTAGCAATTGACTTGTCAATCATGCGCCATCGAAGGCGTCTGCTTGCGAATGGAGAGCCCTGCGCGTGAGAACACACGAACGCGCAACTCTGTCGAACAGAGTGGTAAATCGATCTCCCCTCCGGGCATGCCTCGGAAGTGCCGCCCACCGCCGTTGACGGCCGCTTTCGGCTCCAAAGTGCGCTCTCGCAAGCCATCGGCGGGCATGTTTGTGAGCTCACGTCCTAGAACTCCGGACCGTAGGGCCCTTCCGGATCGGCCAGCGCCGAGAGGCGCAGCGCTGCGGCACGGGCGAAGCACAGCATCATGCCGCGGCGGGTCGAAGCATGCAGGCGGTGCTCAGGCGCTTCGCACGCGATCGAGGCGCCGAAGGCGTCGGCCACGATCAGCCCGGTATCTTTCGGAAAGATCTCGCACGGCACTTCCAGCGTGGTGGCGAAGAACAGCCGGTCGCAATGCCGCCGGTAGTCCATCCATTTCTGGTCGGCGCGGAAATCCGCGATCGAAGATTTGATTTCCACGATCCAGATCTCGCCGTCGGCTGAAAGCCCCACCAGATCGGCGCGCCGGCCGGAGGCGAGCGGCAATTCACTCACCACCGACAGGCCGAGCGAATGCAGGAGACGCGTGGTGCCGCGCGCGACCGCACGCGCGGTCGCCGACTGGCGGCCGTCGGGCGGCAGCGCAAGCACGGCGCTGGAGCGACTGTTCATTCGGCGGCCTCCGGCGGGATTTTGACGCCCGCCGCCTCGGCGCGCTCGGGAAACGCCTTGGCCAAGGCTTCGCGCGTGGGCGCGACCACGCCGCGCTCGGTGATGAGCCCGGTGACGAGCCGTGCCGGCGTCACGTCGAAAGCATAATTGGCGACAGCGGACAGATGGGGCACCACCCGCACCGTCTCGATGCGGCCGTCCATGGTGCGGCCGGTCATGGTTGCCACCTCGTCGCCGGCGCGCTGCTCGATCGGAATCTCCGTGAGCCCGTCCGCGACCGTGAAGTCGATGGTCGGCGACGGCAGCGCCACATAGAACGGCACGCCGTTGTCCTTGGCGGCGAGCGCTTTCAGATAGGTGCCGATCTTGTTGCAGACGTCGCCTTGCGCGGTCACCCGGTCGGTGCCGACGATCGCCAGATCGACCATGCCGTGCTGCATCAGATGCCCGCCGGTGTTGTCGGGAATGACGGTATGCGGCACGCCGTGGTTGCCGAGCTCCCAGGCGGTGAGCGAGGCGCCCTGATTGCGCGGCCGGGTCTCGTCGACCCAGACATGCACCGGCAGGCCGCTGTCATGGGCCAGATAGATCGGCGCGGTGGCGGTGCCGAAGTCCACCGTGGCGAGCCAGCCAGCATTGCAATGGGTCAGCACATTGACGCGCTCGCCGGGCTTTTTCCTGGCCGCGATCGCCTGGATCAGCTTGAGCCCATGGGCGCCGATCGCCTGATTGATGGCGAGGTCTTCGTCGCAAATCTCGGCGGCGCGGCGATAGGCGGCGGCAAGCCGGTCTTCGCGCGGGCGGTTACGCACCGCCGCCATCATCTCGTCGAGCGCCCATTTCAGATTGATGGCGGTCGGCCGGGTGGCGATCAGGGTGGCATAGGCGCGCTCGAGCGCCTCGTCGGAGGCGTCGGCGCGCAACGCCAGGCAGACGCCATAGGCCGCGGTGGCTCCGATCAGCGGCGCGCCGCGCACCTGCATGGTCTTGATCGCTCGCGCGGCGTCGTCGAGCGAGGTCAGACGCACGGTCGCGAAGTGATGGGGCAGCTTGGTCTGGTCGATGGTGCCGACCGACCAGCCGTCCTGCTCCACCCAGATGCTGCGGATATGCTTGGTATTCACCCTCATGCGGCCAGTCTTAACGCGGTTCGCGGCGGCGGCAAAGCGCGAACGTAGCGCCTGCGACACAGACGAATTTTACCGCGAATCCGCCGATGGCCCGCCGCAATTCCGGCCCGCGCCCGACGCGAATGCGGCGGAGCATGGCGTGCTGGGTGGGTTTTGGAGGGGACACCAATGATCCGACATCTCCTGCGGGCGCTTGCGCTTGGCTTTGCGCTGGCGCCGGCCATCATGCTGGCGACGCCGGCGGCGGCAAAGTCGATTGTCGAAGTCGCGTTCGTGCTGGACACCACCGGCTCGATGGCCGGGCTGATCGAGAGCGCCAAGCGCAAGATCTGGTCGATCGCCACCGCGATCGTGGATTGCAGCCCCGATGCCGAGATCCGCATGGGGCTGGTCGCCTATCGCGACATCGGCGACGACTATGTCACCAAGAAATTTGAGCTCACCACCGACATCCAGGATCTCTATGCCGAGCTCTTGAAGTTCAAGGCGAAGGGCGGCGGCGACTGGCCGGAAAGCGTCAACGAGGCGCTGTTCGTGGCCGTCACCAAAATGGCCTGGACGCCCGGGTCTGACACCACCCGCATCATCTTCCTGGTCGGCGATGCGCCGCCGCACATGGACTACCAGCAGGACGTTAAATATCCGGAAGTCATGCGCATGGCGCGTGCGAAGGGCATCACCGTCAACGCGGTGCAGGCCGGCGGCGCGCGCGACACTGAGCGGATGTGGCGCGAGGTCGCCCAGATGGGCCGCGGCGAATACATCCCGATCCCGCAGGACGGCGGCAAGATCGTGGTGATCGAGACGCCCTACGATCGCGACATCTATGAGATGCAGGGCAAGATCAACCGCACCGTGATCCCCTACGGCTCGCGCGTGCAACAGGATCGCGTCTTGAGCCGGGGCGAGCAATATTCGGCGGCGCCCGCCCCGGTCGCCTCCGACATGGCGGGGTATCTCAACAAACGCTCGGCCAATGCCAGGGTCGCCGCCGCGGTCACCGGCGCCGGCGATCTGGTCGCCGATGTCACAGAAGGCCGCCAGAGCCTGTCCGCGGTCAAGGACGACGAACTGCCGGAGAACCTGCGCAAGCTGTCGCCGACGGAACGGCAGGCGCTGATCGACAAGCAGGTCGCGGAGCGCAATGCGCTCAATGCCAAGCTGACCGAGCTGGTCAAGAAGCGCGATCAACACGTGTCCGAACAGCAGGGCAAGCAACCCAAGCAGCCCGCCGATTCCTTCGACCGCGCGGTCGAGGCAACACTGAAGGCGCAGATCAAGCGCTGACAGGACCGCGCATGGCGGGATCAACCGAACTCGGGTTTAGCCGAGTTCGGCATCTATAGCGTCGAAGTCGGATACATCCGACTTCGACATGGTCCCGGCCTCTTCCCCTAGAACCAATAGCGCCAGGCGAAGGCGGCGGTGAGCAGCGCGCCCACGATCACGATCATGGCGCGCGCGGCGCTGTTCGGCATCACTTGCGCCACCCGGGCGCCGATCATGCCGCCGACCAGGGCGCCCGCCATCATCACCAAAGCCGGCTGCCAGGGCACGACCCCCTGCATCACGAACACCGCCGATGCCACCAGCATGTTGAGGCTGGTCACCAAGTTCTTGGCGACATTGGCGGAGCGGTAGTTGCCGCCGGTGCCGACCGACAGCACGCCGAGCACCAGCACGCCCACGCCGGCGCCGAAATAGCCGCCATAGATCGACACCGGCAACAGCCAGGGGATGCTCCTGCCCCAGTGATGCGGGCCGGTCTCGCCGCGCACCACCGCCCGCGCCCGTAACCACCCGCTGATGCGATGCGCGTAAGCGAACAGCACAGTCGCGAAGGCAAGCAGCAGCGGCACCAGCGCGGTGAACACCCTCACGGGCGTCACCAATAAAAGGGCGGCGCCGATGATGGCGCCCACCGCCGAGGCGAGCAGCAGCGACGCAAACGGCCAGCCGAGCGGCGGCATTTGCGAGCGGTCGTAAAGCGCGGCGAGGAAATTCCCCGGCGTCAGCGCCACCGTGTTGGCGGCGATGGCCAGTATAGGATTGAGCCCGGCCGCCAGCAGCGCCGGAAAGGTGAACATCGCGGCCCCGCCGGCGACCGACGACATGATGCCGCCGATGACGCCGGCGCCGAGCAGAAGAAAGATGTGGGGAAGGTCCATGGCGAGTTCCGTCCTTTATAGGACGGCGGGCGGCCGCGGCGAAGGCGCCCCGCCGCAGAGCCGCGTTGCCGCTGCGGCATGGTTCGGTTATGGAGAACGCGACGCGCCCGTAGCTCAGCTGGATAGAGCGCTGCCCTCCGAAGGCAGAGGCCAGGGGTTCGAATCCCTTCGGGCGCGCCAATAAAATCAGTCGCAATGCCCCGGAGACCGCTCAAATTCCCGGCTTTAAAAAGGACTGCAGTTTTTTAAAAGGGAGGGAGTTATGGAACTTCCCGCTGAAGGAGTAGCGAACCTCGTTAAAAATTGCGCTGAGATAAAAAAGGGCGAGGACGTGCTTCTCATTAACAAGATCGGCGCGATGGAACCCGAGCTCGTTGATATGATTGCCGAAGCCATTAAGAAAGAGGGAGCTAGCTGCCAAATTCTTTGGGCGGAGATGCCGGAACGAGACGACACCTCGTTGTCTCCCACTTTGGCCGGCGCGATTCAGTCGGCGGACAAGGTCATTGCGCATTATGATCTGAAAGATAGCGTGCTCGGCAAGTTCCTTGAAAGCGCGGGGGGGGCTTCGTGTGGTCCATAGCATGTTCCGTAAGGTAGAGGACCTTGCCACAATTCATGCCCGGTTCCATTGGGGTATGGCTAACGCAATCTATGAGCGCTTCGAGAAGGAAATATTTCGGGAGGGTCGCAAGTGGCGCATTACTACCCGAGTAGGCACCGAGATTGTCGGCACCATTGGTCATGCGAGCGAACGGGCACGCCAGATCGAGGATGAGCGTGCGCCGTTTAGTCGGTCTTTTAATAGTCCGGCATTTGTCCCCGTCTCCATCGTCGGGTCGGAGGGCAGAGCGGTTATCGAGTACGCTGGCGGGCCTCAGCGCATTGCCATTGATCATCCGCCTACGATCGTTCTTGAGAACAACGTAATGGTCAAAGTCGAAGGTCCCAAGGACGCTAAAAGGTGGATAGAACAATACGAGAAGGTGCTTGACGACCGGGAAGCACGGCTGGGAACCGAGGGTAGAACGGTCGATTCGTGGCATGGCGGCCTCCATCCCCGGGCGGATTGCGTTCCAGGGTTGGTTGGTAACGCGAGCACGAAAATGCTTCATTTCCACATGGCGCCGGACGGAGCACATACAGCGACACAAATGGGAGATCTAAATCTGGAGCTGGACGGCGAGAAAATTTTCCAGGCCGGCAAATACGCGCCCGGCTTTGATGACGCAAAGCTCAGGGAGGCCGCCCGCCGCTTTGGGCTTGAACACTGGAAGTAAGGGTAGGTCGACATTGTGAGACTAATGTAAATCGGTCTCCAAAGATCCAAGGCATAGACGGTCATCTCCGCGCGCACCCGCGCCCGCTGAAGCGCTACGTCCTCGCCAAGCTCGGCCTTCGCCAGAATCTTCCCGGCCTCTTCGCGCTCCACCGTGAGCTTGCCGTAGACGCCGATGGTGACCTTACGCGGCGTCGCTTTGCGGCCGCCGACGCGATACATAACGATGAAGGATTTGTACCCCGTCGTACGCACGCGGCAGCCGAAGCCGGGCAGCTTCCCGCACCACACGATGTAATCGTGTCGCACGGAACGAGTTCATCCACGATCTGCTTCGTGAGCCGCCTGGCTGTCATCTCTTGACCGTTTCGGGTGCATACAGGCGGCAATTCGTTCTGGTGCACGTTGACTGCCTCCCATCGGCCGCGCCGCTATCCTCCCTCAGCCGCTAAACTTGGCGCCATTAAACTTAATCCGCGACATCTCGGTTCTCGCCAGTCCCTTGTCTTGTGTGCGACACAATCGGCGGCAATGTCACCGCGTGCCCGCGCCACGTGCGCTGGGCGCAACGGCCGGGAGGGCCGGCGATGATGTCCTATCTGCGCTTTCGACGCACGGCTCGTGCCGGCGCCGCGTTCCTCGCATCCGTTGCGATGATCGGCCTTGCCCAGGCGCAAGCCAAGCTCGACGCGAGCTATACGATTTCGGTCGCGCGCATTCCGGTCGGCAGCGTCACCGCGACGCTGACGCTCGGCGCCGACAGTTATGCGATTTCCGCGAATGGAAGAGCGAGCGCCATGCTGCGCATTCTGGCGAGCGGCGACGGCATCTTGGCCGCGCGCGGCGTGATCAAGGACGGCAAAGCGTCGCCGCTCAGCTTCAGCTCCAAGACCTCGCAGGACGACGACACCCTTGAGGTCGCGATGACGTTCGAGGACGGCGCGGTGAAGGAGCTCAAGGCGTCGGCGCCGCAGCCGAGCGCCGACCGGCTTGAGATCACCGACGCCCATCGCCGCGGCGTGCTCGATCCGTTGAGCGCCCTGCTCGTTCCGGCCGCGGCCGGCAGCGATGGGCTCACGCAAGAGGCCTGCCGGCGCACGCTGCCGGTGTTCGACGGCCGCCGCCGCTTCGATATCAAGCTGGCGTTCAAGCGCATGGACAAGGTGCGGGCGGACAAGGGCTATGCCGGTCCGGTGCTGGTCTGTTCGATGACATTCGTGCCGGTCGCCGGCCACCGGTCATCGAGCACGATCATGAAATACCTGTCCGACGGCCGCGACATGGAGATCGCGCTGGCGCCGGTCGCCGGCACCCGCATGCTGGCGCCATTCCGCGTCACCATCGTCAACATGCTGGGCAATCTGGTGCTGGACGCGGACCGCTTCGAGACGCAGGCGCTGGCGGCCCGCGCGCAGCCCTGACGGCAAAGCCACTGTCATTCCGGGGCGCCGGGCGATCTCGGGTATACCCGAGATCGGATTTGAAGTGTCCAAGTCGGCAATAGCCGACTTGGATGGCGGCGAACCCGGAATCCATCTTCACGATAATCGCCGAGGCGCGGTGCCGATTTCAAGTCGGTGGCTATGGATTCCGGCTCTCGCTCCCCCGGGAAAATCCGGGGTCGCTCGGCCGGAATGACGAGAGGATTTGGTACGCCCCTCGCCTCTTGCCTGCCCGCGCATTTGGACGGAAGATCGGCGTATGCGGCGCGTGATCGTTTCCCTGTGCGTGTGCTGGGCGGCCTATTGCGGAGCCTACCGCTCCAACACCGTTCCGCTCGCCTTCGGCATGACCCCGGATGAAGCCGCACTCGCACTCGGCCTGCCGCTCACCTATCACTCGGGACCGCCGGGCGCCGAAATCTATCTGGCGGTCGGCCCCGCCGGCATTCCCGGTTTCTATCCGGTCGATGCCGGCCTTGCGTTGCAGTTCCGCCGCGGCCGCCTGACCGGATGGAAAAAGGACTGGCGCCTCAACCGCCCCTGGCCGTTCTGACAGCGTAAAAAAGAACCCCGGCCGAAGCCGGGGTCCTGACTTTCTGACACACGCTACTTACTGAGCCTGCGGCACGACTTGCGCTTGCGGGGCGACGACCTGGGCCTGTTCCACGGGCGGAGGATTCATCGCCCATTCGTTGGTGCAGAGGTCCTTGAACAGTACCTGACCGGTCGGCAGGTATTCCTTGGTCAGGCAGACGCGGGTGGCACGGCGCACCACCGGGTAGACGGTGGTGGCGACGGCGAGCGGCCGCACGATGTGGATTTGGCGGCGGTGCCAGTGATGGATCTTCACGACCTTGATCGGCTTGATAACCTTGATCGGCTTGAAGATCGGGACCTTGATCTTGATGGGCTTGATGATCACGGGCTTCGCAGCGGCATCGGTGGCGGTAGCGGCGGTGAGGCCGGCGGTGCCGATTGCGACGAGGGCGACGAGGGCGATACGGGTCAACATGGCGGTCTCCTTTGGGGGCTCGAGATGGGTCATCCGGGCATTGGTCGGGCCACCCGCGGATCAGGTTCATGCGACCACCGAAAAATCTCCAAGCATCCGTTGTCGCAGCCCGGGACAGGTGTTGCTTTTGCGCGGCCGCCATCGGATATCTTCCGATCGCAGGCCGGCACGTTCCGTCCGGACACTATGTGACAAGTAACAGGAGGTCCCTTTGGGCAAGCACATCACCCTTACCGCCGCCGACCAGCATCAACTGGGCGCCTATCGCGCCGACCCGCAAGGCACCGCCAAGGGCGCGGTCGTCGTCATCCAGGAGATTTTCGGCGTCAACCATCACATCCGCGCGGTCTGCGACCGGCTGGCGAGCGAAGGCTATGTCGCGGTGGCGCCGGCCTTGTTCGATCGCACTGAAAAGGGCTTCGAATCCGGCTACAAGCCCGAGGAAATCCAGAGCGCCATGCGCTTTGTCGCCAATCCGGATTTCGGAGCCTGGTTGAAGGACACCCAGGCCGCCATCGACGCGCTGCAGAAAGACGGCCCGGTCGCCATCATGGGCTTTTGCATGGGCGGCACGGTGGCGTTCCTCGCCGCCTGCCAGGCCAACGGGCTGTCGGCGTCGGTCTGCTATTACGGCGGCCATATCAGCAAGATCGCCGACATGAAGCCGAAAGTGCCGACGCAGATGCATTTTGGCGAGAAGGACGACCACATCCCAATGAACGTCGTCGAGGAGATCAAGCAGAAGCAGCCGGAATGCGAGATCTACGTCTATCCGGGCGCCGCCCACGGTTTCAATTGCGATGAGCGCGGCAGCTTCAACGCCGAGGCAGCCAAGCTCGCCTGGCAGCGCTCGATGGACTTCCTGCGCAAGCATTTGAAGAAGTAAGTCTCGCCCCTCCCCTACCCGAACTCGGGCGGGGGTTCGGGCCTACAAACGATCGAACGGATAAATCCGGTTTCGCGTGGTAGTGGTGTTTTTTAGAACCAGCGCTCGCTGATCATGATGGTGTCGCCCGGGCGCACGCGCGTCAGCAGCGGCACCGTGGTGCGCAGGATCTGTCCGCCGGCGCTGCGGGTGAGCTTCACCTCGCGGCGATAGGCGCGCGGCGTATAGCCGCCGGCGATGGCGACCGCGGTCTCCACCGTCATCTTCGGCACAAAGGCGTATTGGCCGGGGGTGGTGACCTCGCCGAGGATAAAGAACGGCCGGTAGGTCTCCACCTCGATCGCGACATGCGGCTCGCGGATGAAGCCTTTGCGCAGCCGCTCTGCGATGGTGCTTGCCAATTGTTGAGCGGTAAGCGAGCGCGCTGCGACCGCCCCGATCAGCGGCATGGTGACATTGCCGGCCGCATCGACGGTGTAGGAATTGGTCAAGCCGTCCTGCCCGAACACCACAACGCGCAACTTGTCTCCGGTATCGAGCCCATAGGGCTCCTCGACGTCACCGGTGACCATGGCGACCGGCACCGGCCCGCGCCTTGGCGCGAGCGCCATGACCGGTGCGGCGATCGGCACAGGTTCGATAACAACCGGCACGGCGGTAACGGGGACGGCGATCGGCGCGCGTGCCGCAACAACGGCCGGCGCGCGGAACGGCGCGGTCCTTGCTGCGCCATTGCCGTAGATGATGTGGTCGAGATCGGCGCGCGGCGCGGCAGCGACCGGCGGCGAAGCGCGGCGCATGCAGCCGCAGGCCGCGAGCGCCAGCAGCAGAACAACGAGGAGGCGGCTTGGCCGCATACGACGAATCCGGACCCGAACCAGAAAGGATTAAGCCGGATTAACGCCTTATATGGTTAACAAAACCTCCACGCTATGGTTAACGAAATCTCACCAAGCCTGGAACGCCAGCAGATCAGCCGGCTTTCCCGCGGTGCTCGGCGAGCCGGTCGGCAATCGCCAGCATCAGCATGGAGACCACGAAAGTCAGCTGCATGCCGATCAGCCAGCCGAGCTTGGACGTATCGGGATAGGTCTGCAGATTCATGTAGACCTCGAGCATTTCGACGGCGGCAAGTGCCACAATCGATCCCAGAATTTTTTGCTTGAGCGTGGTGAAACTGACTCTGCCCAGGTCGTCGGGCAATTGCGGGTACCTGGCGGTCTCGATCTTGGCAACGAAATTCTGGTAGCCGGCAAAAATGACGATCAGAGTGAGATTGGCGGCCAGCACATAGTCGAGCAGATTGAGCACGCCGACAAGCACCTCGGCGCTGCTGGCTCCCGGCAACCGCTGGAAACCGCCGAGCAATTCCACCCCGAACTTGTAGAGCAGCATCAGGATGGCGATCAGCAGGCCGGCGAAGAACGGCAGCATCAGCCAGCGGCCGGCCAGCATGACGGTTTCCAGCCTGCGCTCGATCTGCATGGTGCCCTCCTGCGCTGCGGCCAGTTGATACGCTAGTGTGGCGGTTCAGAAATTCCCCATACTTGGCGGCGGGTCCGG
>JBKKAF010000181.1:0-17973 GCA_046714775.1 Xanthobacteraceae bacterium
GCATTACGCTGCGCCTGCGAGAAGTCGAGGACGGTGTCGGCGTTGGCGTCCTGGAGGTCGTCGGCAAGACCGAGCTTGGCCTCGCGATAGATGCCGCGTTCGTTGCGCCGTCGCGCGATCCACGTCCCGCCAGTGCCGCGCCGGCGATAGCCGACATCCAGTCCCTGCTCGATCACGCGCCAGTACGGTTTCGTGCGGGCAGGAAGGCGCAGACGTGCGCTGCGCGTCGCCAAAGCTGCCTCGCGGACGGTGCGGGCCATGAAAATGCCTCGCCTTTTGCCTACTTTTTGTCTATTATCCGTGCCGGGACGGCACCGGATGTCGACTGACACCCTAGCCGAAAACCCGCATGGAATCTAGGTTTCTTGATGTGCGCCGATGTTCGCCAACGTCCGGACTACAAACTCTCACGGCGAAAACAGGGGTTCGAGTCCCCTAGGGAGCGCCAGTCAAAGTGCCGCCTCACGCCGGGAAACGGCGGCTTTCCAGTCGGCGCTTGGTTAGGGCGGGGGGACTCAAAGTGGAATTCGGCTACTTCACGCTCAGCGACAATCACTACGATAACAACACGCGCGCACCGAACCAATTCGTTGCCGACATCACGGCCGAAGCGCTTTACGCCGATCAGCTCGGGATGCATTCGGCATGGATCGGCGAACACCACTTCAATTCACTCGGCGTGCTATCCTGTCCCGACCTCGTGCTCGCTTATATCGCTGCACGAACGAAGGATATCCGCCTCGCGCCGGCGGTCACTGTGTTGCCGCTGCACCATCCGATCCGCGTCGCAGAGCAATGGGCGACGCTTGACCTCTTGAGCAACGGGCGCGTGGATTTCGCCGTCGGGCGCGGCTACGACAAGCGGGAATACCTGCCATTCCATGTCTCCTTCGAAGACAATCAAAGCATTTTCGAAGAAGGCCTCGATGTGGTGCACAAGCTCTGGGAGGCGGAAGACCGAATTTCGCACCATGGAAAACATTATTCTTTCGACGATGTCAGGGTCACGCCAAAGCCGGTGCAGCGGCCGATCCCGACCTACGTTGCCTCGTTCTCGAAGCCGTCGATCGAGCTCGCCGCGCGGCTCGGCTGCGGACTGATCGTGGCGCCCTTCGCCGCCGCCATGAGCTACGGCGGCCTCAAGCAGGTGGCCGATCTCTACAAGGAGAGCTGCGCCAAGCACGGCAAGACGCCGGGCCGTCTGATGTGCAGCTATTTCACGCATTTTGCCGATGACAAGGACCAGGAAGCAGCGCAGCGGGCGCGCCAGATCCGCTACTACAAGGAATGCGTGATCCCGGCTTTGCCGGGCGATCCGAAAACGGCGCCGCCGAGTTACCGCTATTTTATCGACATGGTCGACCGGCTGCACAAGGTCAGGCCGGAGGACCTGACCGAGAACTCGGTGCTGCTCGGTTCGCCGCAGCGGATGATGGACACGTTGAAGAAGGTTGAGGCGACCGGCTTCGAGGAGGTGATCCTTTATTTCAACGTCGGTCTGAAGCCACACAATCAGGTCAAGGAGGAGATGGACCGTTTCATGCGGGAGGTCGCTCCGGCATTCAACGGCTCACATAAACGGCGCGCCGTCTGACGGCGTGCGCGGGTTCAATGCGGCCAGCCAACGAGCCGCACAAATCAGGGAGCAACACATGTTCAGGGAGCAACACATGTACGGACGACTTTGCATTGCCGTGTTCGTTGCGGGCGCGCTGTGGTCTGGCACGGCAGCAGCGCAAGAGCTTCGCCTTGGCCTGCTGACGGCGCTCAGCGGCCAGCTCTCGATCGCCGGTGCCGAGCAGAAGCGCGGTTTCGACATCGCCATCGAGCATGTCGGCGGCAAGGTGGGCGGCGTGGCGACCGAGATCATCGTCGCCGACGACAAGGGCGATCCGGGCGAGGCGGCCCAGGCGGCCAATCGGCTGATCGACCGCGACAAGGTCAAGATCGTGACCGGCTTGCCGTTCAGCCATACCATGATGGCGTCGGTGAGGCCTCTGCTCAACGGCGGAGCTTTTGTCGTCGGCGCCAATGCGGGTCCCTCTACACTCGCCGGCGAGGGGTGCCATCCCAACCTGTTCGTGTCCTCGTTCCACAATGACCAATGGGACATCGCGGTCGGCGAATACATGAGCGCGAAGGGGCACCAGCGCGCTTATTTCATGGGCATGGACTACCAAGCCGGCTGGGAGCACACCAAGGCGGCTATCCGCGGCTTCAAAGGCGAGAAGGTGGCGGAGGTCTACACCCCGATCAAGCAACTCGACTTCTCCGCCGAGCTGACGCAATTGCGCGCCGCCAATCCCGACGCCGTCTTCGTCTTCTACTTCGCCTCATCAGCGGTGGCTTTCGCTCGCCAATATGCCCAGGCCGGGTTGCAGGGCCGCATCCCGCTCTATTCGATGGGGGCGTTCTCCGATCCGACGCTATTCCCGGCGCAGGGCGATTCGGTGCTCGGCGTCGTCATGTCGGAGAGCTGGAACCACCAGCTGGACAATCCCGCCAACAAGCGTTTTGTCGAAGCCTACCGCGCCAAGTTCAAGCGCGATCCGACCGGCTTCGCCGCGCGCCAGTATGACGCGATGATGCTGATAGACAGCGCGGTGCGCGCGGTTAAGGGCAACCTCGCCGACCAGGACGCGCTGCGGGCGGCCTTCCGCAAGGCCGATTTCCAATCGGTGCGCGGCAAGTTCCGCTTCAACACCAATCATTTCCCGATCCAGGACATCTACGTCGAGGAAGTGGCCAAGAACGACAAGGGGCAACTTTACTCGAAGCTCATAGGAGTCGCGATCAAGGACCAGATGGATCCCGACTACCAGAAGTGCAAAATGCCGAAATAGCGGCTGCGTTGCGCGGTCTGCAAAGCGACGTCAGACGATCGGGAGTTCGCGTCGAGCCATGGCCCCCGCCTTGCTCCTCGAGCAAGCGTTCAACGGCGTGCAGTTCGGCATGATGCTGTTTCTGCTCGCCGTCGGCGTGACGCTCATCTTCGGAATCATGAACGTCATCAACCTCGCGCATGGCTCCATGTTCATGCTCGGGAGCTACTTCCTCATGCAATGGATCGAGTGGACGCACTCCTATGCCGCCGGCGTGGTGCTGGCGCTGCTGGCGATCGGGATTCTTTCGCTGCTGCTCGAGCGGACGATCATTCGCCCGCTCTACCGGCACGGTCACCTCGACCAGGTGCTCGCCACCTTCGGCTTGGTGTTGTTCTTCAATGAGCTGGTCATCGTTCTGTGGGGGCGCGATCCGCTCTACATCGCCATCCCGAGCTTTTTGTCCGGCCAGGTCCAGCTGTTCGAGGGGGCCGCCTATCCGGCCTACCGCCTCGCCATCACTGCCGTTGCCGTACTGGTGGGCGTTGCGCTTTATTTCGTCATCGCCAAGACCCGACTCGGCATGCTGATTCGCGCCGGCGCGGAGAAGCGGCTGGTCGTCGAGATGATGGGCGTCGACATCTCCCGCATCTACATGCTGATCTTCGCGCTCGGTGGCGTGCTCGCTGGCCTCGCCGGCATGATGACCGGCCCGCTTCTTGCCGTCCATTCCGGCATGGGCGAGCCGATCCTCGTGCTCACCTTGGTCGTGGTCATCATCGGGGGCATCGGCTCGATCCGCGGTGCATTGATCGCGGCCCTGCTCGTCGGCGTGCTCGACACGTTCGGCCGCGTCCTGTTGCCCGTCGTGTTCGGCACGGGCACCGGCAATGCGCTGTCCAACATGACGGTCTACATCCTCATGGCCGGCGTGTTGCTGTGGCGACCAAGCGGCCTGTTTCCGTCTCACGCCGGCTGAGCCGCACCATGATTCCCGCCACTGGCCGTTTCTGGATCCTCGCCGCTCTGCTGCTGATCGGAGCGCTGGTGCCGCTCACCGGTGACACCTTCTACATCAAATTCGCGACCCGCATCATGATCTACGGCATGGCGGCGGTGGCGATCGACATCTTGCTCGGCTACGCCGGACTGATCAGCCTCGGCCATGCGGCATTCTTCGGTATCGGAGCCTATGCCGTCGGCATGTTGACGAATGCCGGTGTCGTGAGCGCGTTCCTCTGCTGGCCGCTCGCGGTGGCCGCCGCGCTGCTCGCCGCGCTGGTGATCGGCGCACTATCGCTGCGCACGACCGGATTGTATTTCATCATGATCACCCTCGCCTTTGCGCAGATGGTCTATTACGTCGCGCAAAGCCTGCGCGCCTACGGCGGCGACGACGGCTTTTCGCTGGTCAGCCGGAATACATTCGCAGGCCTCATCGACATTTCCGGCCCGGTCGCGTTCTATTATGTTGTGCTCGTGCTGCTCGTCGCCGTGGTCGTCTTTGCGACGCGGGCGATGAATGCCGAATTCGGCATCGTTCTGCGTGCGAGCCGCGACAACAGCGACCGTCTGGAGGCGGTCGGGGTGCCTCCCTATCCCTATCGGCTGGCGGCGTTCGTGATCTCCGGCGGGATTGCCGGTCTTGCCGGCGCGCTGCTCGCCAATCTCAACCAATATGTCGCGCCGCAAGGAATGCTGAGTTGGCAGGTCTCGGCGGAACTCCTAGTGATGGTCATCTTCGGCGCCGCAGGCACAATCGTCGGCCCGATCATCGGCGCGGCGATCTACCTGTTCTTCGCGGAAATCCTCTCCGAGATCACTGAGCACTGGATGCTGCTGTTCGGACCGCTGCTGATCGTCCGCGTCATGCTGATCAAGGATGGCGTCTATGCAATGATCCTGCGGGCGGTCGAGCGATGACAGGCACGGTGCTGCGTATTGAGAACCTGACCAAGCGGTTCGGCGCCCTGACCGTCACGGCCGGTCTGAATCTCGAGGTCTGGCGCGGCGAGGTGCATGCCCTGATCGGACCAAACGGCGCCGGCAAGACGACGCTGATTAACCAAATTGCCGGGCGGCTCCGGCCCGATGCCGGTCGAATATGGTTTCACGGCCGCGACGTCACGGACTTGTCGGTCCATCAGCGGGCGCGGGCAGGGCTGGGGCGATCATTTCAGATCAGCAGCCTGTTCGACAGCTTCACCGCGCTCGGCAATATCGCCATCGCCGTGCATGGCGTGCAGCGGCACAGCTTTCGGTTCTGGCGCACGGCGGACCACCTCGCGTATTTGACCGAGCCGGCGCGCCACATGCTCCGACAGGTCGGGCTTACCGAGCGCGCCGATATCCCAGTAACCGCGCTGTCGCACGGCGAGCGGCGGGTGCTCGAATTGGCGCTCACACTCGTCTGCAAGCCCGCGTTATTGCTGCTCGATGAGCCGATGGCCGGCCTCGGACCGCAGGAATCGCGGGCGATGGTCGAGTTCCTGCGCGGTCTCAAAGGCGCTCATTCGATCCTGCTGATCGAGCACGACATGGATGCCGTGTTTGCGCTTGCCGATCGCATCTCGGTGCTTGCTGCAGGTCGCCTCATCGCCACCGGAGCGCCCGAGGAGATCCGCCGCAATCCACAGGTTCGCAACGCGTATCTGGGCGATGACGAGGGCGGCTGATGGGCGCGGACCTCATCCTTCACGTCGATGGACTGGACGCGAGCTACGGCGCCAGTCAAGCCCTGTTCGGGATGCGTCTCGATGTGCGCGCCGGCGAGGTCGTCTCGCTCATGGGCCGAAACGGCATGGGAAAATCGACGACGATCAACGCGATCCTCGGCGTGATCCGGCCGACGGCCGGACGCGTCGTCTTTCTCGGGGATGAAATGCGGGGAAAGCCCGTCCACCGGATCGCGCGATCGGGGATCGGCATCGTGCCCGAGGGCAGGCAGGTCTTTTTAACGTTGACGGTGCGAGAGAACTTGATCGCCACTGCATCGAACCCGGTCGATGGCACGGAAGGGTGGACGCTGGAGCGGGTATTCGGGCTGTTTCCGCTGTTGGCGGAGCGTCACGATCAGCTCGGCGCGCGCTTGTCTGGCGGCGAGCAGCAAATGCTCGCCATCGGGCGGGCGCTCATGACCAATCCGAAATTGCTGATTCTCGACGAGGCCACCGAGGGGCTCGCGCCGCTGATCCGACGAGAGATCTGGGCCATCCTGGGTGAACTGAAAAGGCGGGGGCTTGCACTCATCGTGGTCGACAAGAATCTCCATGCACTCGCCCGCCTGGCGGATCGGCACTATGTGGTGCAGAAGGGCAGCGTGGCATGGGAGGGGACGTCGGAGGCGCTGCTCCGCGATTTCGATCAGGTCGTCGGCTACGTCGGCCTTTAGCGGAATCAGCCGATCGGGAGCACGTTAGTGTACTTGACCTAATCGTGCGCGAAGCTCCACTCGATGGACGTGAAGCCGCCGAGGCGTACGCTTTGCTTCAGGCGCGCTTCCCCGGCGAGCGCCCCACCAATCACCGAAGGCTGGCTGCCAAGTGCTCGCGCGCGCGCGGAAACAGCGTGTCGGTCAGAAATGCCGGCACGACGTATTGCGGGAAGCATTGCGAGGTGTTGGTGACGTGCAGGATGTGCAGGCAGGTCCGCTCGCGGTCATCAAGGCCCACCAGGGTGAATCGCTCCAGCGCCTTCCTGGCGAAGGCGCCGTCCTCGTCCCAATCGAGGTCCGGAAATGGCGACGCCTGCCAGACCTTCTTCTTGAACACATAGGAAAATCCAAAGCCGAGATGGACGCCCTTCAGATTGCCCCGGGTCCGTTCGTCCAGAAAGCCGGTGCGGATCGGCCCGTTGGTCCACTGGAAATGCGGACCGGTGGTCACCGTTGTGTCCCAGTAACCCAACAGCGAATGAAATTTGCTGAACAGGAAAAAACCGAACAGCTTGACGAAATCGGCGTTGCGCTCGCGCATCGCCGCGACCATGCCGGACAGGTAATTCTCGGCATAATAGTCGTCGTCGTCGAATTGCGCGACGATCTCGCCGCGGGCGCGCTCGATCAAAAGATTTCGCTTGGTTCCAATCGGCAGCTTCTGCGGCCGATGCTCATAGCGGACGCGCGGGTCCGACAAGCTCTGCATGAAGGCCGACGGCGACGGGCTATCGTCCAGCACAAGCCACTCGATGTCGGCGAGCGCTTGCGACGACACGCATTTCCAAATCAAAGGAAGCAGGGAGTGGCGCTGGTAGGTAGGGGTGATGACGCTCACCAGCGGCGCTGCGCCATTCGTCATGAGCAAACAGCCCCAGATGACCGGTCGATGGAAGGCCGGCTATCCTTTCACGGCGCATACCGTAGTCAAGGAGGTTTGCCGGACGTCCTTGCGAGGTTGCGCCGGCACAGATCGAAAGACGAAACTATGGAAGCTCCAGCAGCGTGTTCACGCTGTCGACGCTGTCATAAACCGCGACTTGCAGGATCGGGTGGCCCTTCTTGACGACCATCCCGGCCGTTTTGGCGGCTTCGATGGTGGCGTATGAACCCTTTGTCTGCCGATCCACTTGCAGCCAGAACCGGCCGATCTCGGGCCGTTTCTTCTGCGACACGACTTTCTGCTCAATCGCTTGTTCGGGCTGCGTAATCTCTTGCTGCTCACTGTCAGGGGCAGACTTCACCTGTTCGCGCAGTTTTATCACTCGCGTGGCCATTCGATTTCCTAACGGGGGTGTGAAAGCTCTATGTAGTCATTGAGCGGGGAGATTGCCATGAGGACGTTAACGAATATTCGGGCGATCCCCAGCTCATCGGTTTGCGACTCACCCATAGGCTTTTAGCACGTGCCGTGCGATCACCATTTTCATCACCTCGCTGGCCCCTTCGGTGATGCGGTAGCTGCGCTGCTGCCGCCACATCTTCTCGATCGGGAGATCGGTGGTGAGCCCGATGCCGCCGTGAATCTGCAGGCAATGATCGGCATGGCGGAACGCCATTTCGTCGGCGAAATATTTGCACACATAAGTGTCTTCGCGCGCGTCCTCGCCGTTGTCGAGGCGCACGGCGGCCTTGTAGACCAAAAGCCGCGCCGCCTGCAGCTCGATGAACATGTCGGCCAGCATCCACTGAATCGCCTGCCGGTCGGCCAGCGGCCGGCCGAAGGTGGAGCGCTGCTTGGCATACGAGGTCGCCATCTCCAGGCAACGCTCGGAAACGCCGAGCGCGCGCGCGCCGTGTCGGACCCGGCCGGCGCCGATCCATTTCTGCGCCAGCTTGAAGCCGCCGCCTTCCTCGCCGACGCGGTGGCTGACCGGCACGCGGACATTGTCGAGCACGATCTCCCACGGCTTGTCGCCCATCATGGTCTGGTAACGCGTGGTGAGCTTCACGCCGGGCGTGTCCATATCGACCAAAAAACATGAGATGCCGCCGTGCGAACCCTTGGCCCGATCGGTCGCCGCCATCAGCTGCATGAAGGCGGCCTTGTCCGCGCCGCTGATGAATCGCTTGACGCCGTTGATCACATAGACGTCGCCGTCGCGCACCGCGCTGGTGCGCATCCCGCCGGGATCGGAACCGGCGTCCGGCTCGGTCTGCGCGAAGCAGGCGCGCTTTTCGCCACGCAACACCGGCAGCAGATACTTCTCCTTCATCTCTCCGGTGAGAGTGTAGAGAATCCCCCGTACGTTCGGCCCGGTGATGCCTTCGCCGCGCGCCGGTAGCGCAATCGAACGCGACAGCTCCTCGGTGACAATGCTGCGCGCCAACAGCGACAGCCCGGT
The DNA here is from genome assembly GCA_046714775.1 of Xanthobacteraceae bacterium. Classification (GTDB taxonomy): domain Bacteria; phylum Pseudomonadota; class Alphaproteobacteria; order Rhizobiales; family Xanthobacteraceae; genus VAZQ01. The sequence continues at coordinate 8,601 of JBKKAF010000181.1, forward strand.
GCCGCCGTATTCCTCCGGCACTTCCATCATCCAGATACCAAGGCTCTTGGCGCCCGCAATGAAGCGTTCGCGGAATTCCGGCTTGAGCTCGTCGCCCTCGATGGTTTCACGCTCCACCGGAATCAATTCGCTATCGACAAAACGCCGCAGCGAGCTTCTGAACAGCCGCAGCTCCTCCGGAAGCTCGAAGTCCATCAGCCGTCTCCCTCGGCGCCGTCCCGCCACAAGACCCGCACATCGACCGCCACCGCGCCATTGGGGCGCACCATCAGCGGATTGATCTCGATGTCGGCGATGCTCCCGCGGTGGTCCAGATAGAATTGCGCCAGCGCCAGCACGGTGCGCTGCAAGGCGGCGCGGTCGGCGGCCGGTCGCCCGCGGTAGCCGGCGAGCAGTTTGTCGAGCCGTAATTCGTCGATCATCTCACCCACTTCCGCTTCCGTGACCGGGAGCAGCCGCAGCGTCGCGTCCTTGGCCAGCTCGACCAGGATTCCGCCGGCGCCCACCAGCAGGATGGGGCCGTACAGCGCGTCGTTGCGGGCCCCGACGATCGCCTCGACGCCCGACACCATTTCCTGCGCCAGGAAGCCGTCGATCTTCGCGTGCGGATAGGCGGCGCGGGCAGAGGCGAGCAGCGCGTCGGCGGCTTTCTGCACCGCTTCGCGGCTGCGCAGATCGAGCGTCACACCGCCGGCCTCGGTCTTGTGCAAAATGTCGGGCGAACGGATTTTCAAAACCACCGGAAAGCCGATCGCCTCTGCGGCTGCCACCGCGTCTGCGGCGGTCGTCACCGCGCGGCTTTGCGGCAGCGCGATGCCATAGCGGGCCAGCGTCGCGTCGAGCGTGGCGGGTGACAGCGCGCTTGCGGAGGCCGGCGCGGGAGCAGTGGGCACGCGGCCCTTGCGCTGGGCGTAGAACCAGAGCGCGTTCATCGCCCGCAAGGTCGGCTCGAGCCCGTGCAGGAACGGAAAGCCGACCTGCTGCTGCAGCTCGACCGACTCGGCGGAGAGCTGGTAGGCCATGCGGCCGAAACCGAGCACCGGCTTGTCGGTGCCGGCCAGCAGGCGCTTGAGCGGGGAGACATCCTCCCAGTTGGCTTTCTTGGCCGGCAACGTTCCCGCCCAAGCCAGCATGTCCACATTGGGATCGCGCGCAACGATCTCGCAGACGGAGGCCGCCGCTTCCAAGGTCGAGGGGATGCCGAGGTCAAGCGGGTTCTTCGGCTTGATGCCCTCCTGCATATGCAGCTGCAATGCCGCGTTGGTCGTTTCCGAAAAGGCCGGAACGACGGCGCCTTCGGCCTCCGCGTAGTCGTAGAGCAGGTCAACGGTGCCGCCCGAGGTGGTGACGAAGCCGATGCGCGGCCCCTTTGGCAGCCGGCCGCCGTCGAAAGCCAGCGCGGTCTCCACCAGATCGTCGAGCGAGCGGCAATTGCAGATCCCGTAGTGCTCGCACATCGCAAGATAGGCAGCATAATCCCCGCCGATCGCGCCGGTATGGGACTGCGCCGCCGCCCGGGATTTCGCGGTGGCGCCGGTCTTGATGGCGAGCACCGGCTTGCCGGCGGCCAGCGCGCGGCCGGCCGCCTGCATGAAGGCCTGCGGGCGGCGGATGCCTTCGATGAACAGCACGATCTGCCGGGTGTGCGGGTCGTCCACCAGGAAATTGAGATAGTCGGCGAGATCGAGATCGGCCTCGTTGCCCGAGGTGATGCCGTAGGAGAAGCGCAACCCGCGGTCGCCCGCCGATTTCATCCAGAACTGCAGCGTGCCGCCCGACTGGAAGATGCAGGCGACGGGGCCGGGCGGCAGGCGGCACAGTTCGGAATTGGGATAGGCGAACAGCTTTTCGCGATAGCTGAGGGCCCCCATGCAATTGGGCCCGGCGAGACGCAACGTGCCGCGGGCAACAAAGTCCTTTAGCCAGGCGCCGCGCCTTTTCGATTCCGCGTCCTCGCCGTCGCCCATGGCGGCGGCATAGACGGTCGCGGATTTCACGCCGGCCGCTTCCGCATCGGTGAGCACGTCGGCGACCGCCATGGCCGGCACGATCACCATGGCATGATCGACCGGCTGCGGAAGCTCGCGCAACGACGGGAAACAACGCTCGCCGAACACCTCTTCTTGGCGAGGATTGACCAGAAAGACCCGGCCCGGATAGCCGAATTGCTTGAGGTTGCCGATGATCTGGCGTGGCCACTTGCTGCGCTCGGACGCGCCCACAATGGCGACCGACGACGGCTGCAACACGTTGGCGGGCGAACGGAATACGGTTTCGTTCGCCATGGGGCTGCTGCTATTCCCGATGCGTTCCCATGCATGCATGGGCCTGTCTTTAAGACCTCGCTCCGGTTCGGTCAAAGGCCGCGAACATCGGGAATTCGGTAGTGCCGCGCCGGGCCGCGGTCTGATATGATGGGCGCACAATCGATTGAGCCCAGGAGCGCTGCCATGAAAGTCGTGCAGATCGACGACGTCGCCCTCAAGCGCGGTCTCGAACACCGGGGCGGGACCTATCACTCCCGCGAACTGCTCGAAGGCGAGCCCGGCACGCTGGGAAGTTTCAAGTTCTCGATCAGCGACATCAGTACCGATTTCGCCAGCCCGCGGCACCGGCATAATTTCGAGCAGTACCGTTTCATGCTGGAAGGCGAGTGCGATTTCGGACGCGACGGCGTGCTGAAGGCCGGCATGCTCGGCTATTTCCCGGAGGGCGTGCACTACGGCCCGCAGGTCAACACGACACCGATCTCGACTGCGGTCGTGCAATTCGGCGGCGCCAGCGGCGGCGGCTACCTGCTGCCGCGCGAGGTCAAGGCCGGCATGGTGGAATTGGAGAAGTTCGGCGAGTTCAAGGACGGCATTTTTCACCGCCGCGACGACGTGCCGGGCAAGCGCAACATGGACGCCTATCAGGCGATCTGGGAACACGTCTATCAGCGTCCGATGCAATATCCGAAGGGCCGCTACGACGCGCCGATCTTCATGGACGCGGCCAATTTCCAGTGGGCGGCGGTCAAAGGTGCCAAGGGTGTGTCGGAAAAACTGTTCGGGGTCTTCACCGAACGGCGCACCGGGGCACGCATCCTCAAGCTCGACGCCGGAGCAAGCTATCCGATCGCGGGGCGCAGCATCTTCCTGGTCCTGTCGGGCTCGGGCGAGGTCGACGGCAAGCCGCTGCGGCGCCACACGACTGTCTTCCTCGACCAGGACGAGCGCGCCACCGTGCGGGCAGCCGACTCCATCGAAGTCCTGCACTACGAGTTGCCGGATCTTGCGGATATGGCGGCGGGCTACACCGGCGCCGCCATGCAGGCGGCCGAATAGCGCCGGCCGCCTGTGATGGACGCGCGGCTCTCCCGCAGAAGCATCCTATCGGGCGCCGCCACCGGCGCGCTGTGCGCCGGCTTCGGCCTGGCGCCATCGCCACGGGCGCTCGCTGCCGATTTCTATCAGGGCAAGACGCTCACCGTGATCGTGGGCTTTGCGCCGGGCGGCGGCGTCGACAGCACCGCCCGCGTGGTCGCCAAGCACCTGGTCCGCTTCATTCCGGGCCAGCCGAATGTGGTGGTGCAGAACATGGAAGGCGCCGCCGGCATGGTGGCGGCCAGCCATCTCGAGCGGCGGGTGACGGCCGATGGACTGACCATTGCGACGCCCGGGCGCTCCTGGTTCATCGAGGGTGTCACCAAGAATCCAAGCGTCAGCTTCGATCCCACCAAGTTCACTTACATCGGCAGTCCCGGCGTGCCGAACTCGATGATGTATGTGCGTTCCGCCTCCGGCATCAAATCTTTCGATGAGCTAAAGGCGTCATCCAAGACGTTGAGCTTCGGCGCGCTCGGCGGCGGCACCATGACCGCCATGGTGCCGACCATGCTGGCGGCGAATGGCGTGCCGCTCAAAGCGATCGTCGGCTACGGCTCCACCGCGCGCATTCTGCTGGCCCTGGAGCAGGGCGAAGTCGACGGCATCTTCACCGTGGAAGACACTTTCGCGCGCCGCCAGGATCTGCTGAAGAACAAGATCGTCATCCCGATCCTGCAGAACAAGGCGACGGTCGCGGGAATGCCGCTGGTGCGGGACGCTTTTCCCGACAGCCAGAGGGGACTGCTGGATCTGGTGCTGTCGTCGGAGAATTTTGGCCTGCCGGTGGTCGGTCCGCCCGGCATTCCGGCCGACCGCGTCGACATTCTGCGCAAAGCCTTCCTGGCGATGTGCGCCGACAAGGAATACCAGGCCGAGGCGACCCGCATCGACCAGCCGGTCGGCGCTCCGCTCAATGGCGCGCAGCTTGCGGCCATGATGAACGAGTTGGCGGCCGCCGCGACGCCGGAGATGGTCGCCGCCTACCGGCGGCTCACCGCATCAAAGTAATCCCGCCGGCGCCCGCTGATGCGTGGTCAGACATCAGCCGCCTGCGCGTCCTCCGCCGCCGGCACGATCCTGGCTCTCGGATTTGTCGCTTGCGCGGCCGCGAATGAGTGGTTCAACGATCGCATAGACCGCGGCGACCAGGAAAATCCACCCGGTCAGCGCTATGCACTGCATCAGGAATTGCCACCAATTGATGTACATAACGCTTCCTTTGCCGCTTCCTTTGCCGGTGTCCGCGCTAGATCGAAGGCAGGAACTTAAGCACGGGGAACCACTGGGCGATCAGTGTCGGCGGCCAAGGGATGGCCATGATGTGGTCGAAGACGAGGCTAACCGACACCAGCAGAACGATCGCGTAGGGGATGACGATCCTCCATGGCTCCTGGTTCTCGTAGCGCATGAAAAAGATCACGAACAATCCCGCCGTCGGCACAAGGCCGATCACCGCCATGACTCCCATGAAGGCGATCAGATAGGCGAAGAACCGAGCGGCGCGAACCACGATGATGGGCAGCGGCAGATGCCCGATGTCGGATGCGACATCCATGTGCAGACGTTCCGCACCCACCGGGATTCGAGCCTGTGCTGCCTTGACATCCGGAACAGCGCCGGCCCCGGCCCTTTCCATCGCCAGCTGTGTCATGCCGCCGACAGGTGTTGGCGCCTGCCTTGCGTCTTCTGCTCGCAGGCGCTCCTCGATTTCACGCTCATACTGTTCTTCGAGGCTGCCGACGGGCACGGTGTCGCGCCTGAACATGTCGTTGAACAGGCTGAACGCTGCCGCTGAGAAGCCGACGGTGCCAACCACCAGCGGCACGACCTTGGCGCTGAAGTCCCATTGCAGGGCCATCAGCATCGCCGAGCCGATGACGAAGAGCATGGAGATCGCCATTAGTTGCGCCGGCTCGAATTTCGGGGCTCCGAAGTCGGTCAGCATCCTGAGAACGCCGCCGTGCCGGCGGACATCCTGCAGCAGAGGCCGCATCAGGCCGAGAATGGCGATGATGAAGAGGATCGCGACCACCGGCCGCGCGAGCCAAGTGAGGCCGTAGCGCTCGACCGAGATGAACATGTAGCGCTCGATCGTATCGCCCAGCACCATGCCGAGCACCAGCGGCGGTCGCGGCCACTTCGCCTGTTTCATCAGCCAGCCGAGCAGGCCGAACAGCAGCAGCGCGTAGAGGTCGCCCCAGTTGCGCGATGCCTCGAAGGATCCGATATAGATGATGCCGAGGACCCCCGGCAGGATGAGACTGAAACGCAATGTCGCAAGCTTGGCGAATTGCGGGCTGAACGCGTAGCACATGCCCGCGCCGAGGATGTTGGCTATCGCCACCGTCCACACCATCGAATAGGTGACGTCGAGGTGCTTGGTCAACATGTCCGGCCCCGGAACGAGGCCGTGGATCAGGAAGGCGCCGAGCAGGATCGCCATGCTGGGGCCGGCGGGCACCCCGAAGGCAACCGTTGGGACCAGGTCGCCGCCGCGATTGGCATTGTTGGCACTTTCGGACGCGATCACGCCGCGCACGTCTCCCTTGCCGAAGGTCTGTGCCGCGCCTTTCTCGGTCTTAAGCGCGTGGCCATAGGCGAGCCAGTCGATGACGGCACCGCCGATGCCCGGAATGGCGCCGATGCCGCCGCCGATGAAGGAGCAGCGCACGATCAGCCACCAGTTCTGGAAGCAGTCCTTCACCCCCTGCCATTGGCCCTTGTAGATGTTCTTCTTGGAAGCATCACCTGCGATTGTGGTACGCGCAATGAGAAGATCACACAGCTCAGGTAGCGCGAAAAGACCCAGAAGGGCCGGCACAAGCGGCAATCCGTCCCACAGGTAGAGACTATTGAAGGTCCAGCGCAGCGTTCCCGATTGCGGATCGGTTCCGATCATTGCGAGCATGACGCCTGCTGCGCCGACGGTAATGCCGCGCAGCGGCGTATTGCCGGAGAGCACCGCGACCATCGACATGCCCAGCACTGCGAAGGCCAGCAATTCCGGAGAACCGAGGAACAGCATCACCGGACGCAGAATGGGAATCGACACGGCCACCATCATCGCGCCGAAAACGCCCCCCATCATCGACGCCATATAAGACGCACTGAGCGCGCGGCCGGCTTCGCCCCTCTTGGCCATCGGAAAACCATCGAGCACGGTCGCCGCCGAACCGGCTCCGCCAGGCACGCCGAACAGGACGGCCGGGATTGGGTCGCCGGTCGCGGTGGTAGAGAGAAGACCCAGCATCAACGCGAAGGCCGTGTAGGGGTCCATGCTGAACGTGAACGGCAGCAGCATTGCCATGCCTGCAATACCGCCAATGCCCGGAACGATCCCGAGAACTAACCCCATGAGGCATCCGGCTGCCATATACATAAGGCGGGTCGGGTCCATGAGAATCAAGAAGGCCTTGCCCGACGCGGTGGCCATGAAGGCAATTTCGCCCGTGATTGCTTCCATCGCTCAGTTCTTCCCCAAGGTTTACTTTGACGATTCCCGACGGCCACGCATTGTCACCGCGCTTTTTCTTGTTGGCAGATGTATGAGACCCTGACGTCGGGTTGCCAACTGCGCAGAAGCGTGCAACCAGACTTCACCCAATGCAAGATTACTTGCATTCCTCCCTTCCCGTCGTCACGCGCAAAACGGCTCCACACTGGTCCAGGGTGCCAAAGCGTGGTAGCCAACCCCCTCTTTTGCCTGATGTAAGCAGAAGATCGCGTCGTTTGAAAGTCGTTTTAATCGCGACCGATACTGAACGGATGTTTCGCCGCTGTCCTCACCAATCGTGGCATGCCACCGAATGGGCTGCCGCGGTGCAGATAGTGGGGACGCAACCGGCTTCGCGTCGGGGGAGAAAATGAACGACTAAATAGGCTACCGCAGGATTGTGCCGCCGGATGCTCGAAGGGGTAAGACATGAAGTTGGACCAGATCGAAGGCAAAGCGGACGAAAAAGTCGCCTGGGGCAGCGACATCGCAGCCCAGATGCTGCGCCGCTTTGGTATTCCGTATATCAGCCTGAATCCCGGCGCCAGCTACCGCGGCCTGCACGACAGTCTGGTCAATCATCTCGGCAACGAGACACCCGGCATCCTGGTTTGCCTGCACGAGGATCATTCAGTCGCCATCGCGCACGGCTACGCCAAGGCCACCGGCGAACCCATGGCCTGCGTGCTGCACAGCAATGTCGGCCTGTTGCACGGCATGATGAGCCTGTTCAACGCCTGGTGCGACCGCGTGCCGATGATCGTGCTCGGCGCCACCGGGCCGGTCGCCGCGGAAAAGCGCCGGCCTTGGATCGACTGGATCCACACCTCGCGCGATCAGGGCGCCTATATCCGTTCCATCATCAAGTGGGACGACCAGCCGAGCTCGCCCGACGCGCTGGTGGAATCCATGTGCCGCGCCAATCTGCTGACGCGCTCGGCGCCAACCGCGCCGGTCTATGTCTGCCTTGACGCCGGGTTGCAGGAATCTCGCCTTGAGCAGGAGCCGGAATGGCCGGATGTGAGCCGCTTCATGCCGGCGGAGCCGGCGCGACCATCCAAGAGCGCGCTGGATCGGGCGGTTGAGCTGCTGTCGCGCGCCGAGCGTCCGGTGATCATGTTCGGACGCGGATCGCGCAAGGCGGAATATTGGCAGCCGCGCATCCGGCTGGCCGAGCGGCTGGGCGCCTGCGTGCTGACCGACCTCAAGCAGGGCGCCATGTTTCCGACCGACCATCCGGCGCATTTCACCCTGCCCTTCAATGTCCTCGGCAAGGATGCGCGCGAACTGCTGTGCGAAGCCGACGTCATCCTGGCGCTCGACTGGATGGATCTGGGCGGGGCGCTGCGCCAGGCGAAGAATGTCGGCAAGGTTTCCGCCAAGATCGTCAGCTGCACGCTCGACCATAACCTGCATACCGGCGCCAACATGGAATATCAGGCGCTGCCGCCCATGGACGTGACCATGGCCAGCACCGGCGACGTCGTGGTCGCGGAACTGGTGGAGGCGCTCGGCGCCGGCCGCAAGGATGCGTGGAAGGCCAAGGTGCCGCCGAAGGCCGGTAAGGCGAATGGCGCCGGCATCAGCATGGAGCAGATCGCCACCACGCTGCGCGACCAGTTCAACGATCCGGAGAACGTGACCTTCTGCACGCTCGGCCGGGGCTGGCCAATCGAGCTCTGGCCGTTCCAGGACGGCATGGCCTATCTCGGCAAGGACGGCGGCGGCGGGCTTGGCTCCGGTCCCGGCCTTTCGGTCGGCTCGGCGGTGGCGCTGCAGCAGCAGGGCCGCTACGCCGTTTCGATGCTGGGCGACGGCGACTTCTGCATGGGCGCGACCGCCATCTGGACCGCCGCGCGCCATCGCATTCCGCTCTTGGTCCTGATCAACAACAACCGCTCGTATTTCAATGACGAGCTGCATCAGGAGAACGTGGCGCGCACGCGCGGCCGCGAAGTGAAGAACCGCTGGATCGGCTTGCGCATGGAAGATCCGGTGCCGGACATCGCCAAGCTGGCCGAGGCGCAGGGCGCGGTCGGCATCGGGCCGGTCACCAAGGCAGAGGACGTCAAAGCGGCGATCGAGCGCGGCGTCGACGTGTTGAAGAAGGGCGGGGTCTGTGTGATCGACTTCCATGTCGAGCCGCCGGCCGACCGCAGCGCCAATCACGGCCTCGGCCATCGCGCCACCGGGACGTGACCGCTCAGCCCGCACCTGCGCTAGTGTCCCGAATCCGAAGTTCGCACATTCCGCTGCGAGCGCTTTTGCGAACTTCGGATTCAAAGGGACACTAGAATTTATAGCTTTGCTAGTGTGGCTTTGGTTCAGAAGTTCCCTCCCGACCCCGCCGCGACGAATGGGGAACTTTTGAACCGCCACACAAGAGCATGATCCCGAAAAGTGGGAACCGGTTTTCGGAAAAGATCATGCTCAAACAATAAGCTAGAGCGTGATCGCGATTCAACCTGAAGCAATCACGCTCTACGAGACGACGACATGAATGCCGCAGGAG
>JBKKAF010000182.1:0-3133 GCA_046714775.1 Xanthobacteraceae bacterium
GTTGGGGAGGGGGTACGATACCACAATCGCGCGCCTTCGAATTTACCCCCCTCCCGACAATCGCGGCCGGTGTCCGCGCTTGCCGACCTCCCCCTCAAGGGGGGAGGTGAACAAAGTTCGCGGCTCGCCTGATTCAACATCGCTGGATCAGACTCAAGCGGCGCGCTGGCCGATCCAATGATTGAGGAAGCCGGCCAGCCAGGCGCGGCCGGCGGGATCGTGCACCGCGCGATCGGAAAAATGCGCGGCGCGCGGCTTGGCGCCGGGCAGCAGCATGCGTTCATGGCCGCGCACCGTCCACCGGCAGATGGCGGCATGGGTCACGTCGGGATGGAATTGCAGCGCATAGGCCGCGCCGTAGCGAAACGCCTGCACCGGAAAGCTCTCGCCCTCCGCCAGCAGCTCGGCGCCAGCCGGCAGATCGAATCCTTCGCGATGCCATTGATAGACCTGCTCCGGCCACGGATCGCAGACCGCGCGGCCGAGCGCTGTGGGCAGCAGCGGGTAATAGCCGATCTCCACGTGGCCGTCCGGATGGGGATAGACCGGGCTGCCGAGATGGCGCGCCAGCATTTGTGCTCCGAGACAGATGCCAAGAAACGGCTTGTTCTCTTTCAGCGGCACCGCCAGCCAGTCGATTTCCTTACGGATGTAATCCTCTTGATCATTGGCGCTCATCGGCCCGCCGAAAACGATCGCGCCGGAATGCTCGTGCATGTCGGCAGGCAGCGGATCGCCAAAACGCGGCCGGCGGATGTCGAGCGCAAAGCCGCGCGCCTTCAGCGCATAGCCGACGCGGCCGGCGGTCGAACTCTCCTGATGCAACACGATCAACAGCGGCTGCATGGCGCCGTCCTCAGCGCCGGCGATTGTGCCGATCGACCATCGCCAGCACGAGGCCGCGCGGCGCAAGGCGGCTGAGCACCGTCACGATCTTGTTGATGAGGCCGGGCACCACCAGGCGCCGTCCGTCCTGCAGCGCGCGATAACCCTCTTCCGCCACGTCTTTCGCCGAACGAACAAGCAGCGGCGGCACTGAGCGCGCGGATACGCCGGCGCGCGCCTGAAATTCAGTCGGCACCGGTCCCGGGCACAGCGTGGTCACGCGCACCCCGCGCGGCGCAAGCTCGCGGTGCAGCGCCTCGCTGAATGACAGCACATAGGCCTTGGTGGCGTAATAGACCGCCATATAGGGACCGGGCAGGAAGGCGGCGACCGAGGCGACATTGAGGATGCCGCCCTTGTGCCGCTCCAGACTGTCGATCCAGCGCAGCGACAGATCGGTCAAGCTGCGCACATTCAAATCGATCATGGCGAGCTGTTCGCCGCGGTCGAGTTTCGATGCGGTTCCCACGAGGCCGAAGCCGGCATTGTTGACGACGTTGGCGGGCTCGAAACCGCGCGCCGCGAGCGCCTGCGCGATCTCTTCCGCGGCGCCGGGCTGTGTGAGATCGGCGGGCAGGACCGTGGGCCGCGTCCCGCCCAAGGCGGCGATCTCGTCGGCGAGCGCGGTCATTTCCTTTTCGCGCCGCGCCACCAGCACCAGTTCGTGGCCGTGCCGGGCAAAGACGCGGGCGAGCGCCGTGCCGATGCCCGCCGAGGCGCCGGTGATCAGCGTGACCGGACGCATGGGGGCCGTGCCGGCGTTACTCACCGCCGCCGCTCTTGGCGCGTTTCTTGGCGCGCTGCGCCGCCACCTGCTGGCGCAATTCGATACGCTCGCGCGCGGAAATGCCGAGCAGATCCGCGGCGCGCCAGATCAGATTGTCCTCGAACTCGGTGACGTTGCCGTCGGCATAGACCATTTCCCACAGCATTTCGATAATGCGCCGGCGGCCGGCCTCGTCGAGCGAGCGATTGATCAGGCGGGTGAAGCGATAGAGATCGACCGCTTCGCGTTCGGCCTCGGTGGCCGCGACGATCAGCTCATTGGCGGCGGTCTGGTCGAGGCCGAACACTTTGCGCACGAGGGCATGCAGCCGGTCGCGCTCGATCTCCGACATCAAGCCGTCGATGGTCGCGGCATGGACGAGCAGCGCCACCGCGGCGAGGCGGTAGTCGTTGTCCTCGAACCGGCTGGGATGCTTTTCGCCCTCGGTGAGTTCGGAGACGAATTTCTTGAAGGCTTCGAGCATGAAGATCGTGCGCCAAAGATAAGGGGAATTCGGCTGCGGCAGGGCCGAGTGACTATTCAGGCTTTTCGTTTGAGCATGATCTTTCCGAAAAACCGGTTTCCACTTTTCGGGATCATGCTCTACCGCTCACCTATCAGGTGGGAAGTGAAAGCCCGGCTGTCCAGGGCGGGCTTTGCCGCTGGAGCGCGAATCCGGCAGGGGGAGGCGCTATTTGCGGACGCCTTTGCCGCGGCTGGCGCTCTTTTCGAGCAAGTCGATATTGTTCTGGATATACGGGTTTTGCGGGTCCTGCGCCCGTGCCGCCAACAGCGTGGCGCGGGCCCGGCCGTAGTCGCCGCGCAGCAGATAAGAATAGCCGCGATTGTTGAGGATTTCCGGCGTGGCGCCGAGGATGGCGGTCGCCTGATCGTAGGCGCGGTCCGCAAGATCGAAGCGCTTGAGCCGGTCATAGGAAGCCGCCAGCCCAACCCAGGCCTCGGCGTCGCGCGGGTGCATTTCGACGGCCCGGCGGAAGTGCTTCTCCGCCAGTCCGAAATTTCCGGCGCGGTATTGCTTCTTGCCGATATTGAGGTCGTCCTCGGGATCGCTGCCCAGCAAGTTGGGATTGCGGGTGGACGGTGCATCCGGCAAGCCCGCGGTTGAACCGGTCGTCGTCGGGTCGGGCGCGGCGGCGCCGGTCTGATCGGGCGCTACAGGCGCCGAGCCGGTCGTCTGCTGCTGGTCGCCGCTGGAGATCAGGCTACCGAGCTTGGTCGATGTCTCACAGCCGGCCAGCCCGATCAGGCATGCGATCGCGGCAAGGGGGACCAGACTGCTACTCATACTCATCAACGCGCTCCGGACGGCAAAGCCGGCGGTCTTAGCTTGCGGGCGAAAGCACGGGCGCGGGCTTCCGAGGCGGCTGTCGACAAACAACCCGCTACGGCAAGCTAGGTGACGATGGTTAAGAATTTCCCTCGCATTGCAGGGAACCGTCAGCGCCTAAAAATAACTGCGAT
>JBKKAF010000183.1:0-9831 GCA_046714775.1 Xanthobacteraceae bacterium
GTCACCAGCAGCAGCTTCGGATCGGGAAGCCTCACGTGCCGACAAGGCCGAATTGCGGGCTGGATGGCTCCGCATGGTCGAGCTTCGGAATCCGGCCGGCCAGCCGCGCCAGCCGGCCGCCCTCCACCGCTGCCCGCATGGCGGCCGCCATCGCGACCGGATCGCGGGCTTTCGACACCGCGGTATTGAGCAGCACCGCCGCGCAGCCGAGCTCCATCGCCAGCGCCGCATCGGACGCGGTGCCGATCCCGGCATCGAGCACCACCGGCACCGGGGAACGCGCGCAAATCAATTCGATCAGATGCGGATTGGCGATCCCAAGCCCCGACCCGATGGGCGAGCCGAGCGGCATCACCGTAACTGTGCCGGCGTCTGCGAGCCTTTGGCAAACCACCGGATCATCGGTGCAATAGGGCAGCACGATGAACCCCTTCGCGATGAGGATTTCGGCGGCGCGGATCAGTTCCGCGGTGTCGGGATAGAGCAGCTCGCGGTCGCCGATCACTTCCAGCTTGATCCAATTGGTGTCGAGCGCCTCACGCGCCAGCTCCGCCGTCAGCACGGCGTCCTTGGCGGTCTGGCAGCCGGCGGTGTTGGGGAGGAATTGAATGTGCTTGGGGATCAGATCGACCAGGCTTTCCTCATCGCCGGCCAGGCTGATCCGGCGGATGGAGGCGGTCACCATTTCGGTGCCGCTCGCTGCGACGGCATCGAGCATCATCTTGCGGTTGGGATAGCCGGCGGTGCCGAGAAACAGCCGGGACCGGAATTCGCGCCCGGCGATGATCAGTGGATCGGACATCACAGCGCTCCGTTCTCAGCCGCCCTGCCGTGCGCGTACGATTTCGACGCTGTCGCCGGCGCGCAACGGCGTCTGCGCCCAGGCCGCGCGCGGCACCACGATCCCATTGAGCGCGACGGCAATGCCGCGCTGACTGACATCGACCGCCTTGTGTGCGAGCAACCCGGCAAGCGTCTGCACCGCCAAAACCTCGTCCTCGCCGTTCACCCGAATGCAAGCGTTCATAGCGGCTTGTGGCATTTTCCGGACCTTATTCTGCAGCGCGCGCCAGGGCGAAACGATCGATCCCGAACGGACGGATGGCGGCATCGGCCACCCCTTCGACCACCAGTTTGGCAATGGCGTCGGCTGTGATCGGCGTGAGCAGGATACCGTTGCGATGATGGCCTGTGGCATAGACCAGGCCGTCCACCGGCGCACGGCCCAAAATCGGTGCATCGTCACGGCTGCCCGGCCGATGCCCGACCCAGGTCTCATCGACCGGCAATTCCTCGATCGCCGGGACTGCCCGCCAGGCCGCTTCGAGCAAGGTCAATAGGCCGCCGGCGGTCACCGACCCATCGAAGCCTTTTTCTTCGACCGTCGCGCCGATGATCAGGCGGCCATTGCGCCGTGGCACCAGATAGGCGCCGGGCGCCCACAGCACATGGGTGAGAAGCGGTGCCTCGGCATTCATGCGCAAAGCGAGCGTCTGGCCTTTGATCGGCCGCACCGGTGGTCGCAACTCAGGCGGAAGACCCGCAATGCTGCGGGACCACGCCCCTGCCGCCAGCACCACGACCTCGGCCGACACGTTGCCGCTGTCGGCAAGGACAAGCCCGCTGACCCGCCCACCCGTGCAGGAAATCTCGGCGACCGCCCGATGTTCGTGGATCGTGGCGCCGGCCCGTTCCGCAGCGATCCGCAGCGCCGCCACGAGTTTGCGATTGTCGACCTGATGGTCCTCCGGGCTCCACACCGCGCCGGCGAGCTTGCCGGCCAGGTGCGGCTCGCGCCGGCGGGTTTCCGCGGCCGAAATCCAATGCAGCGGCAATCCGAGTTTCTGCTGAAACACCAGATGATGATTGAGCCGCGCCTGGTCGTCGGCGGTCAACGCCAGGACCAGCGTGCCCTCGCGGCGCAACTCCACATCGATCCCGCTGGCGCGTTCCACCTCCTGCGCAAAGGCAGGCCAGCGCGCCTGGCTCTCACGTCCAAGCGCGACCAGCGCCTCCTCCCCCGGCTCGGCTTCGGCGCAGGCCGCCAGCATCCCGGCGGCGGCATGGCTGGCGCCGGCGCCGGCCACACCGCGGTCGTACACCGCGACCGACGCGCCGCGCGCCGCCAGCCGCCAGGCGATGCCGAGGCCGATGACGCCTGCACCGATGATGGCAACGCGTGTCTTGCTCGTATTTGAGAAGCGGTCCGTCACGCGGCGTCCCTTCGCTGGAATGACCCAGACAGGTTCGATGGGTTTGATCTCAGCCGCGTCCGCCGCGGCACCCCATGCCGTCTCTACAGAATATCGGAATTTTTGCCCGGCTTCACAAGGCCGCCGCCGGACCTTTGGCGACGGTGTCGAACAGCATCAGGCTGCGCAGCAGCGGTTCCATCTCCTTGAGCGGCACCATATTGGGCCCGTCCGACGGCGCCTTGTCGGGATCCTGGTGCGTCTCGATGAAGACGCCGGCCACACCGACGGCCACCGCGGCGCGCGCCAGCACCGGGACGAATTCTCGTTCACCGCCGGAGGTACCGCCCTGCCCGCCCGGCTGCTGCACCGAATGCGTGGCGTCGAAGATCACCGGCGCACCGGTGGTGCGCGCCAAGATCGGCAACGCGCGCATATCGGAAACGAGCGTATTGTATCCGAACGAGGCGCCGCGCTCGGTCACCAGCACGTTGCGATTTCCCGCCCCGGTGATCTTGTCGACCACATTGGCCATGTCCCAAGGCGCAAGGAATTGTCCTTTCTTCACGTTCACCGCGCGGCCGGTTTTCGCGGCGGCGATCAGCAGATCGGTTTGCCGGCAGAGGAAGGCCGGGATCTGCAGCACGTCCACCACTTCCGCGACGCGCGCGCACTGCGATGCGTCGTGCACGTCGGTGAGAACCGGCACGCCCAGCGACTGACGGATTTCGGCGAAGATCGGCAGCGCGGCATCGAGACCCATGCCGCGGTTGCTTCCGGCGCTGGTGCGGTTGGCCTTGTCGAAGGACGTCTTGTAGACAAAACCCATGCCGAGCTTGAGCGCGATCTCCTTCAGCGCGCTCGCCATTTCGAGCGCGTGATCGCGACTCTCAAGCGCGCAAGGTCCCGCGATCAAAGATAGCGGCAACGCGCCGCCGAAGCGCGCTTTGCCGATCTCGACGATAGGATTGGACTCGGGACTGACCTTCGGCATTGCATCTCTCGCGGCCGCACCATGAAGGTCCTGGGCGGCGCGGTCAACGCTTGGAAAGGCGTCTCCCGACGAATACGATGAACGCTATGGGGTGTCCCGGCGTGCTTGATTGAATGAACGAAGGCCGCGCGATTTGATCGAAATTGCCGTCCATACAGAGGGAGTTGCTGAGCCGTTTCAAAATATCAGCGTCTCACACCAGCCGGCTCTGCTGGACCGCCGCCTCGACGAACGAGGCGAACAGCGGATGCGGCGCAAACGGCCGCGATTTCAGTTCGGGATGAAATTGCACGCCAACGAACCAGGGATGGTCTTCGTATTCGATGATCTCTGGCAGCACGCCATCGGGTGACATGCCGCAGAATCGCATCCCGCGCTGCTCCAGCCGTCCCTTGTAGGCGGTATTGACCTCGTAGCGGTGGCGGTGACGCTCGGAAATCTCCGCCGCGCCGTAGATTTCGCCGACCCGGCTGCCGCGCTGCAGGACCGCGGGATATGCGCCGAGCCGCATGGTGCCGCCGAGATCGCCGCCGGCGCGCCGCTTCTCCAACTCGTTGCCCTTCAGCCATTCGGTCATGAGCCCGACCACCGGCTCAGACGTCGGCGCGAACTCCGTCGAATTGGCATCGGCGATGCCGCACAGATTGCGCGCCGCCTCGATCACCGCCATCTGCATGCCGAAGCAGATGCCAAAATACGGCACATGGCGCTCGCGGGCGAACTGCGCCGCACGGATTTTGCCCTCGGCCCCGCGTTGCCCGAATCCGCCCGGCACCAGAATGCCGTTGACGTGTTCCAGGAATGGAGCCGGATCCTCGCGCTCGAACACCTCACTCTCGATCCAATCGAGATTGACGCGGACCTTGTTGGAGATGCCGCCGTGCGAGAGCGCTTCGATCAGCGATTTGTAGGCATCCTTCAGGCCGGTATATTTTCCGATCACGGCGATGGTGACGTCGCCCTCGGGATTGCGGATGCGTTCGTTAATCAGCCGCCAGCGTTCCAGGTCGGGCGCCGTTCCCGGGTCGATTCCGAAGGCGTCGAGCACTTCCCGGTCGAGCCCGGCCGCGTGATAGGCCTCGGGCACTGCATAGATGTTGCCGACGTCGCGCGCCTCGATCACCGCGCCTTCCCGCACGTTGCAGAACAGGCCGAGTTTGCGCCGCTCCTCCGTCGGGATTTCCCGATCGGTGCGGCAAAGCAGAATGTCGGGCTGGATACCGATCGATCGCAGCTCCTTGACGGAATGTTGGGTCGGTTTGGTCTTCAATTCGCCCGAACTCGCTATGAACGGCAGCAGGGTCAGGTGAATGTAGATCGCCTGATTGCGCGGCAGGTCGTTACCGAGTTGGCGGATCGCTTCTAGGAACGGCAGGCTTTCGATGTCGCCCACCGTGCCGCCGATCTCGCACAGCACGAAATCGAAGCCCTCGTTGCCCTCGCGGATGAAATCCTTGATCGCGTTGGTGACGTGGGGAATGACCTGGATGGTCGCGCCGAGATAGTCGCCGCGCCGTTCCTTGGCGAGGATCTCCTGATAGATGCGGCCGGTGGTGATGTTGTCCTGGCGGGTGGCCGGGCGACCGGTGAAGCGCTCGTAATGGCCGAGATCGAGATCGGTCTCCGCCCCGTCGTCGGTGACGAACACCTCCCCGTGCTGGTAGGGCGACATGGTACCGGGGTCGACATTGAGATAGGGGTCGAGCTTGCGCAGCCGGACCTTATAGCCGCGTGCCTGCAAAAGGCCGCCGAGCGCCGCCGATGCCAGACCCTTGCCGAGGGAGGAGACCACGCCGCCGGTGATAAAGATGTACCGCGCCATGGGGCCTAACCTTTAGTCCCCGGCGTTCGATTCGACGAGAGGCCTGCCCCCGCCATCAAGGCCTCCATGCGGAAATCGCATGGCGATGAATCAGTATTCCTTTGCAAAAGGTTGGCGCCCTTTCCTGAAATCTGCCTTCAACACAGCATGTGGAAACCGCATAGCGCTCCACAAGATAAAAGGGCCGGTTTCCCGGCCCTTGAATAACCCCTTACCGCGACTGCGGGGCTTGCGGCCCCGCTGGGGGCGCCTCCGGCTGGCGGAGCTGATCCAGCACACCGCCACCACCGCCCGGTTGGCCAAGCGGAGCCTGCGGCGCGCCGGGAGCGCTCTGGCTGGGCGGCGCTGCGCCGGGAGTAAGGATAGATCGTGGTGCCCGGTTCCAGCTTGCGAGGATCGACAGCACAAGGCTGGTGACAAAGAACCCGGCCGCCAGCATGGCGGTGGCCCGGGTCAGCACATTGGCCGTCCCACGGCTCGACATAAACCCGCCGCCGGATCCCATGCCAAGGCCGCCGCCCTCGGACTTCTGCAACAGCACGACGCCGATCATGGCGGTGACCAGCATCAGATGGACGACAATGACAAGGGTCTGCATAAACCTAACCCGAATAGGCCGCCAAACCAGCCGGCGGCTTCGTTCCTCTCGGCCTCATATAGGATGTCGCGGGCGTCTCTACACTATCCGTAACGGCATTTCCACCGTCCTGCCCGGCCACCAATGCGCCGATAAACTTGGAGCTAGCAGCTGGCCCGCGCGATGGCGAGAAAGTCCTCCGCTTGCAGGCTTGCACCCCCTACCAGGGCGCCGTTGACGTCGCCTATGTGCAAAAGCTCCCGTGCATTCGCCGGCTTGACCGAGCCGCCGTAGAGAATGCGGATTTGCTCCCCCGCAGGGCCAAAGCGTGCGGTCAGCCGCTGCCGAATGAGCCCATGCACCTGGGCAACGTCGTCGGGTGTCGGCGTCACCCCGGTTCCGATCGCCCAGACCGGCTCATAGGCGACCACCACGGTGTCCGGCGTGGCGTCATCCGGCAAGGATTCCTGGAGTTGCGTCGTAACGATCGAAAGCGTGTCGCCGCCAAGGCGCTGGTCTTGGGTTTCGCCGATACAGATGATCGCCTTAAGTGCCGCGCGCTTGGCGGCCACTGCTTTGGCCCGGACGTCTCGATCCGTTTCCCGATGATAAGTGCGCCGCTCGGAATGACCCAGGATGACCGCGCTGGCGCCGGCGTCCTTGAGCATCTCCGCGGAAATATCGCCGGTGAAGGCGCCGGAGGCCTTCGCGTGGCAATCCTGCCCGCCGATGGCGAGAGCAGAGCCCTTCACCAGAGCGGCAAAACTCGCCACCAGCGTGGCCGGAGGACAGACGATCAGATCAAGCGCCGTGACCAGATCGCCCGATCCCTCGATGATCCGCCTGAGCTCTGCAGCGGAGCGCTGCAGGCCGTTCATCTTCCAATTTCCGGCAATGAGGGGGCGCGGCGCGCTCGCCATGGCTTTTCCGTTTCCGACTGCGGCGCAAAGGGGTTAGCAGAGCCCTCGAATCCATGCCAGTGGCGCATGAAATCCCTGCAATGAAACGCCGCGCGTGTTGCGATGCAGTGTGGCTATCCCTATGATATGTCACATCCGGCCGGCTTCGCCTGCCGGAGATCCATCGCTCACATCGTGGTCTGCTCATGCTGCGAGGTTTACGAACCGCCTCTTCGAACTGGCTCGGCAAAGTGGTCATGGCCGTCGTCGTCGGCTTTCTGGTCATCAGCTTTGCGATTTGGGGAATTGGCGACATTTTCCGCGGCTTCGGCCGCTCAACGCTGGCTGTGGTGGGGCGGACCGAAGTCACCATCGAGCAGTTTCGCCAGCTGTATAATGACCGGCTGCAGCAGATCGGCCGCCAGACCGGGCGTTCGATCACCCTCGAACAGGCGCGGTTGCTGGGCCTCGACCGGCAAATCCTCGGCCAGATGGTGGCCGACATGGCGCTCGACGAGCGGGCGCGCACGATGCCACTCGGCATCTCCGATGCGGAGATCGGGCGGCGGATCACCTCGGAACCCGGCTTCCGCGGCTTGAGCGGGCAGTTCGATCGCGCGCGTTTCGAAGCGCTGATCCGCCAGGCGGGCTACACCGAGCAGCGCTATATTGCCGAGCAACGTCGCGAGCTGTTACGCAAGCAGCTGCTGGGCACCATTCTGGCGGGTCCGGCAGTGCCGAAGACCACGCTCGATGCGGCAAGCCGCTTCCAGAATGAGCAACGCTCCATCGAATATGTCCTGCTCGACCGCAGCCATGCCGGCGATGTTGCGGCCCCCACCGCAGAGGCGCTCGCCAAATATTTCGAAGAACGCAAGATCCTGTTCCGCGCTCCCGAATACCGGAAGATCGTCGTGCTTGCCCTGATCCCGAGCCAGCAGGCGCAATGGATCGAAGTGTCCGATGCGGATCTCAAGCGAGCCTATGAGGAACGCCGCGACCGCTACGCCAAAGCCGAACGGCGACATATTCAACAGCTCGTGTTTCCCAATCCCGAGCAGGCGCAGGCGGCCGCCGACCGGCTCGCCAAGGGTGAAAGTTTCGCAACCATCGCCGCCGACCCGGCGATCGCCGACAAGTACAGCGATCTCGGATCGATGACCAAGGCCGCGCTGATCGACCGCATGGTGGCCGATGCCGCCTTTACGCTGAAGGAAGGCGAGGTCACGGCGCCGGTGCGTGGGCGCTTCGGCGTGGTGCTGGCGCATGTCGCCAAGATCGAACAGGAAGAGACGCGTGCGTTTGAGCAGGTCGCCGCCGAGATCAAGCAGGATCTGGCGGCTGAACGCGCGAGAACCCAGATCCACGCGGCCTATGACAAGGTCGAGGACGAACGCACCCTCGGCAAACCGCTGGCCGAGATCGCCGAGTCGCTGAAGCTTCCCATCCGCACGATCGAGGTCGACCGCTCCGGCCGCACCGTCGCCGGCTCGCTGGTGGCCGATCTTCCGGAAGGCCAGCGCGTGTTGTCTCTGGGGTTCAACGCCGCGGTCGGAGTGGAGAATGATCCGCTGCAGTCCGACGGCGGCTATGTCTGGTACGAAGTCGCCGGCATCACGCCTGCGCGCGACCGCCCGCTCGAGGAAGTCAAAGACAACGTGCAGGCCCGTTGGCTCGAGGAAGAGGTGGCGAGCCGGCTAAAGAGCAAGGCGACCGATCTGTTGGAGAAACTCAAGGGCGGCACAGCCTTCGCCGAGGCTGCCGCTTCGCAAAAGCTGAAAGTCGAGACCAAGACCGGCGTGAAGCGCGGCGAGCCTACGGCTCCGCTGTCCGCCCGGACCCTCGATGCGGTTTTCCGCACCGCCAAGGGCGAGATCGCGTCGGCCGACGCAGAACAGCCGGCCGAGCAGATCGTGTTTCGCGTCACCGACGTCGCGGTGCCGGTTCTCGATCCGAGTTCGGACGAGGCCAAGCGCATGCAGGACGCATTGAAGAATATGTCCGCGGAGGAGATTTTCGCGGCCTATGTGAGCCGGCTTGAAAGCGACATCGGCGTGTCGATCAATCAAAACGCGCTGGCCCAGGTCGTCAGCGGCCGGGCGCCGACCGAGCAATAGACTGAACTGATCGATGCAGATCGAGCCTTCAGCCAGCGCGTTTGCCGAACGCTACGCGCGGGGCGAGGCGCAGGTCGTGTGGACGACGCTGGTCGCCGATCTCGAAACTCCGGTGTCGGCGTTCCTCAAGCTGGCGGCCGGGCGGCCGATGAGTTTCCTTTTGGAATCGGTCGAAGGCGGCGCGGTGCGCGGACGCTACTCGATCATCGGACTTCATCCGGACGTGGTGTGGCGGACGATCGGCGACCGGGCGGAAATCAATCGCGCGCCGGCTCAATCCAAGGACCGGTTCGCCGCCTGCAACAAGCCCGCGCTCGAAGCGTTGCGCGCCCTGATCGCCGAAAGCCGGATCGCGCTACCGCAGACGCTGCCGCCGATGGCAGCCGGGATCTTCGGCTATCTCGGCTACGACATGGTGCGGCTGATGGAGGAATTGCCGCAGGCCAACCCGGATCCGATCGGAATCCCGGATGCCATGCTGGTGCGCCCGACCGTGGTGGTGGTGTTCGATGCGGTGCAGGACGCGATCACGGTGGTGACGCCGGTGCGTCCCGAACAAGGTGTTTCGCCGAAGACCGCGCTGGCGCGCGCCGGCGAGCGGTTGTCCGCGATTGTCGACGCGCTCGATCAGCCGCTCGACCATGTCGCCGCCAACGGCACGGCGGCAGCGGTCGCCGTCCTGCCCGGCTCCAACACCAAGCCCGGCGAATACGAGGCCATGGTGCGCGCCGCAAAGGAATACATTGCCGCCGGCGACGTGTTCCAGGTGGTGCTGTCGCAACGCTTCGAGGCGCCGTTCGAGCTTTCGCCTTTTGCACTTTATCGCGCGCTGCGGCGCGTCAATCCCTCGCCCTATCTCTACTTTCTCGATTTCGGCACCTTCGCCGTCGCGGGATCGAGTCCCGAAATTCTGGTCAAGGTGAGCGGCAGCACGGTCACCATCCGGCCGATCGCCGGAACGCGGCCGCGCGGCGCGACCCCGCAGGAAGATAAGGCGCTTGGCGAAGAGTTGCTCGCCGATCCGAAGGAGCGCGCCGAGCATCTGATGCTGCTCGACCTCGGACGCAACGATGTCGGCCGCGTGGCGGAGCTCGGAACGGTCAAGGTCACCGATCAGTTCTTCATCGAGCGTTACAGCCAGGTCATGCACATCGTCTCCAATGTGCAGGGCGCGCTCGGCGGGCAGCATGACGCGCTCGATGCGCTGGCCGCGGGATTTCCGGCCGGCAC
>JBKKAF010000184.1:0-19635 GCA_046714775.1 Xanthobacteraceae bacterium
ACGATCTCGCCATCGACCACGAAGCGCTTCGCCCGGATCGCCTTCACGGCGTCAACCACATCCGGAAAGTAGCGCGTCATCGGCTTCCCGGCCTTGGACTGCAGGACCACCTTGTCGCCATCGCGGAAGGCGAGGCAGCGGAAACCGTCCCACTTCGGCTCGTACTGCCACGCCTCGCCGGCCGGGATCGCATCGACCGACAAGGCCTCCATGGGCGAAAACGGCGGACGCAACGGAAGGGACATGACGCAACCCGGTGATGGCCGTGACCGACAACGCAAACGGCCGGCTTTTCGGCCGGCCGTCGTGTAAAAAATTTGCCGCTACGGTCAGCAGGACGCAGTGATCCACTGCTCCAGCTTCTGCTTGGGCACGGCGCCGACCTGACGCGAGGACAGCTCGCCGTTCTTGAAGATCATCAGCGTCGGAATCGACATGATGCCGTACTTAGCCGCGGTGTTCGGGTTCTCGTCGACATTAAGCTTGACGATCTTGACCTTGGCACCGAGCGAGCCGGAGATCTCGTCGAGCGCCGGCGCGATCATCTTGCAGGGACCGCACCATTCGGCCCAGAAATCGACCACGACAGGGCCGGTCGCCTTCAACACTTCGAGTTCGAATGTCGCGTCCGAAACCTTGCCAACGGCCATGGGGAGTGCCTCGTTTTTCTTGATCCGCGGCGACGCGCCGCATGGGGGAGGACGAACCTAAGAACGCCTCCATGCAGCGTCAAGGCGAGCATCACGCGGAGGTGACGGCGAGGAGCGCCGCATCCAAATCCTCTGCAGAAATAACAATGATATCAAGCACTTCAGTCCATATCAACGCGGCGCGAATGGTCTTATCGGGGTACAATTGGGCGAGCACCGCGCGGTAGAGCGCGAGCTGGGTCACGTAGGCAGCGGGCGGTTCTTTGGGGGCCGGGCGATTCGTTTTGTAGTCGGCGATCAGCACGGCGTCGGCGGTGACGGCCAGCCGGTCGACCTGACCGGAAACCGCGAGCGACGGGCGGCCGGCACGCGCGATGCGGCCGACGATCGGCACCTCGGCGCGGCTGCCCGGCGCGAACAGGTAGCAGAAACGCGGATGGTCGAGCACGGCCTGGACCTGTGCGGCCATGCGCTCTCGGTCCGCAGCGGAAAAAGCTTTGGCGGTGCGCGCAAGAAATCCCCGGGTAGCCTCGGCACGTGCGGTGGGTGGAATGTCGGGCAGTGACTGCAACAGCCGATGCATCATGCCGCCGCGCAGGAGCGCCGCCTTGCGGTTGGCGCCTACGGCGGCGTCGCCCGCATGAATCGAGACGGTCTCGTCATAGGCGCTGGCGGGCGAGAGCGGCGCGACCGGCGGCGTTGCAGCGGGCGCCGCACGTTCAAGCCAGTCTGGCAACGATAGTGCGGATGCGGCGCTAGGAGCGGCCGCGGCCGGCACGTCCTTGCTTGAGGCGGCGGAGGTGCGAAAGCGCAAGACCATGCCTTCACCGTCGTCGGCCGGCTCTTCGCTGCAATGCTCCTTGAGCGCCTGCGCCACCAGATCGTACCAGCAGCCGGGCGGATTGCCGCGCGTGCCGGTAGCGCAGCAGATCAACAGCCGGTCGGCGGCGCGCGTCATCGCGACATAGAGCAGGCGCCGGTATTCGTTCTCCGCTGCGACAGTGGCGGCGGTGCGCGCGTCGCCCATCGGGCCGACATCGTCGTCCTTGCGCGGCGCCCAGGCGAGCGGGCCGAAGCTGCCGGCCTTGCCGAGCGAAAGGAGCCGCGGTTGATGTTGTGTCGGCCCCGCCGGCTGGGTGGTGGTGTCCGCCAGAATGACGATCGGCGCTTCCAAGCCTTTTGCGCCATGCACCGTCATCACCCGCACCTGGTCGCGGGCGAGCTCCATGTCGCGCTTGATCTCCGCGTTGGCGGCGCGCAGCCAGGCGATGAAGCCTTGCAGCGACGGCGTCTCCATCCGCTCATAGGCGAGCGCCAGATTGAGGAATTCATCGAGCGCGTCGGTGGCCTCGGGCCCGAGCCGCGCCAAGATACGCCGCCGCCCGCCCTCGGGCCCAAGCACGCGCGCATAGAACGCAAATGGAGTCTCGGCCCGCGCCACCGCCGCCAGCCGCTGCAAGCGTGCCGCCGCATCGGCGAAAGCCGGTCGCTCCGCGGCCTTGGCGCGCAGCGCTTGATGCAGGGGACCCGGCCGGTTCCAGGCGAGCGTGAACAATTGCTCCTCGTCGAGCCCGAACAGCGGACTCTTCAGCACGCTGGCGAGCGCCAGGTCGTCGTCCGGCAGCAGCAGCGCATCGGCAAGCGCCATCAGGTCCATCACCGCGATATGCTCGGTCAGCACCAAGCGGTCGGCGCCGGCCACCGCGACGCCGGCATTCTTGAGCGCGCGGATGATGGCTTCGAACAGCGGCCCGCGTTGCCGCACCAGGATCAGAATGTCGCCGGGCGTTACGGCGTGGCGTTTGTCGCCGTCGCCGACCTGATCCTTGCGCTTGATCCAGATGTCCACGGCCTTGGCGATCCGGCGCGCCAGCTGCACGCGCGGGCTCGTCTCCGATGTGGTGTCGAACGGAGCATCCCAGCCTTCGACCGGCACCTTGTCGTCGGGCGTGATCGGCGGCCAGACTTCCACCAAGCCGGGCGCTTGCCCGCGCACGGCGGTATGCGCGGTCGGCACCGGATCGGCAGTGAGACCGCGGAAGGCCGCGGGATGCTTGAATACCGTGTCCACCGCATCCAACACCACTTGCACGGAGCGGAACGAATATTTGAACTCCAGCGGCCGGAACGGCTGGCCGCCCGCTTCATAGCTCCGCCTGAAAGCGCCGCGCTTGTCGGCAAATGCCTCCGGCTCGGCGCCCTGGAACGAAAAGATCGACTGCTTGTCATCGCCGACGGCGAAGATCGAACGCTTAACCGCGCCGCGCGCGCCCGCGCCGGCGGCAAATTCGGCTACCAGCCGTTCGATCACCTGCCATTGCTTGGGGCTGGTATCCTGCGCCTCGTCGATCAACACGTGGTCGATGCCGAGATCGAGCTTGTAATGCACCCAGGCGGCATCCACGCGCGTCAGCATGTCGCGCGCCTTGTCGATCAGGTCGTCGTAGTCGAGCACGCCGCGGCGCTCTTTGTCGGCCTGATAGCGCGCCAGCACCGCCGCGGCGACGGTCAACAGCGCCGCGGTGCGATCGCGCACCAGCACGGCGCGGCGGCGGTCGAGCAGGGCGCAGACGCGCTCTTGTTCGGCGAGCAGGCGCTGGAACAGAGCTGGATGTTTCTGCTGTATGGCTTTGGTGATGAAGTTAATGCGCGGGGTCAGGTCCGCCTTGCAGAAGATCGACAGATAGGTTTTCAGCCGATCCTCGGCGGCGAGCCGCTCGAGCTCAGTAAATCGCGCGGCATGGTTGCCGTCGGTCTTCAATCCCTCCCCTAGCGCCGCGGCGACCGCCGGCCACTCGGTGGCGGCGATCAGTGAGTTTGAGAAGAACTCCTGCTCGATGCTGTCAAGCGTGTCGCGGGGCGAAACACTGAGCGCCTGCGACAATTCGGCGATGGCGGCGTCGAGGCCGCCCGCGCGCTCGATCCAGCCCATGACCGCGTCGCGCTCGCCGATCGCCTCGCGCACGATCTCGCGAAACGATTGGTCGCTGGCGGCGGTGATGGCAGTATTGAGCGCGCGGCCAAGGGTGCTGTCCGGAGCCGCCGCCGCCTCGAGCAGTACCGCGAAGGTCATCTGCTCGAGCAATTGCCGTTGCGCGGTTTCTTCCAGCACGCCGAAGCGGGCGGCGACATTGGCCTCGAACGGAAACTGCTGGAGGAGCCGGGTGCAGAAGGCGTGGATGGTCTGCACCTTCAAGCCACCCGGCGCCTCGAGCGCCAGCGTGAACAGCCGCCGCGCCCGGGCGCGCAGCCGCGCGCTCGGACGCTCGTCCGACATTTTGCGGACCGCGGTATCGAGTGCGGTATCGTCGAGTGCGGTCCATTGCGCCAGCGTGTCGAAAACCGTGGTCGCCATATTGGCGGCCGCCGCCTTGGTGAAGGTGAGGCAGAGGACTTGCGCAGGCGCGGTGCCGGACAGCAGCAGCCGGATCACCCGCTGCGCCAGCACATAGGTCTTGCCCGAGCCGGCATTGGCCGAGACCCAGGCCGACACTTCCGGGTCGGACGCCGCACGCTGCCGGTGCAGCACCTCGTCAGGAATGACCGGTGCAGCCGTCATGCACTGCCACCGGTGTCGTCGCCAGCGCCGCCCGACAGCGACCATTCCTTCACCCGCGCCAGATGGTCGTAATCGCCATAGGCGCGGCGTTGCCACATCGGCCGCTCGCGCGAGCGATAGGGCGTCGCCTCCTCCTCGAATTTTCTGGCGACCCGGGTCAGCGCGGCCAGCGCCTTGTCGGCTTCCGCATCGGGCGTGCTGTCCTTCCATTCGATTTTCTTGGCCTCGCCGGCTGGATCGCCGCCCCTGATCAGGACGTAGAGCAACTGGGCAATCGAGGAATCCTGCGGAATCTCGCGAAACTTTCCCGCGCGCAGAATGGCGCCTTCGAGCGTCAGCTGCGGCGCCAGGCCGGATGACACTTGCGGCGCGGTCGGCGTTTGCCCGGTCTTGTAGTCGAGAATGGCATAGCGACCGTCGGCCAGGCGCTCGATGCGATCGGCGCGTGTCGACAGTGTGAATGTACGCGCCCCAAGCGGGATTTCGAGCTTGGCGCCGGCCTCCACATGCAGTGTGGCGACGGTGGCGCGCCGCTCTTTCTCCCAGCCGGCGAACCAGCGGGCGATGCGCTGGAAACGCGGCCACCAGAACGCACGCGCTTCCGGATAGTCGTCAAGCGCTGCAAAATGCTGGTGCCCCAGCGCGATCAATTCACGCAGCGGATCGGCAGGCAGAGCCTTGGCAAACCTTTCGGTGAAATCTCCGATGGCGCGGTGGATCACCGTGCCGCGGTCGCGCGCACCAGGGGCCGTGTCCACCCGGTCGAGCGGGACGAGACGCAGGATGTGCTTGGCATAGATCGTATAGGGGTCCCGCAGCCAGTGCTCGATCTCGGTGACCGACAGTCGCGTCGGCCGGGCGGCGACCGGCGGAGTCGGCTGCGGCCGCTTGGCCGGCTGCGGCGGCTGCGGCGATGCATCGAGCGCGCGCGCCCAGGTGAGATAGCGTTCGCCGCGGACGCGCGCCTCGTCCCAGCGCGCGCCGGCCACCGCGGCCAGCCGTTGTATAAAGCGTGACGCGACGGTCGGAGCGCCGCCGGACTTGGCGGCGCGCGTCAGCATCACCTCGGCGGCGCCGAGCGACTGCGCGAAGTCGTGGGCGGATAGCGAAATGCGGCGCTCGGGCAGGTCGAGGCCGAGCGCGTGGCGCATCGGCCGGCTGAGCCAGGGATCGGTGCGGGTCTCCGGCGGCCATACACCTTCCACCAGGCCGCCCAGCACCAGGCGGTGAATGCTCTGCAGCCGCGCTTCCAGCAGACCATAGATGCGCACCTGCACGCCGGGCATGACCGGCCTCCGCGCCACCTTGTCGGCAATCATGACGTGGAAGAATTCCGCATAGTCCGCCGGCTCGAGCGCGACCTGTCCGGCGGCCAGTGCAATATCATCGAAGGCCGATGCCAGCGCGACGCCATCGATGCCGCTGAAGCCGGCGGGTGTGCCGGCGGCGTCGGCGCTGAGCGCAACCAGCACCGCGCGATGACGGGCAACGAGATCAGTCAGCGGTCGCGCCGCCGCTCCCAGGTTTTCCAAGGGAGCAAGCGCTGCCGTCAGCCGCGTGACGAGTTCGGACGCGGCGTCCAATGCGGCATCGGCAAGCCGTGCGCGCGGCTCGGAGCGATGCAGGTCGGACGGCCCCCCGCGCCGCAATGTTGCGAGCTCGGTCCGGAATGCTGCCAGCGCATGGGCGAGGCCGGCAGTTCCGGGACGCGGCCTGGGGCCGCGCAGCACCGCCTGTTCCAGCGTTGCGATGGCTGATGCGTGAGCGCCGTCGGCAGCGCGGAGCCGGGTCAGCGGATGCTTGAGCAACGCCAGCAGATCGACCGGGGTAAGCCCATCGAGCGCGGCTTCGGCGGCCAGGCGGGCAAAAAGGCCGGCGGGTGTATCGGGCAGTGCGTCACCGCTGGTATCTTCCACCGCGATTTTCCAGCGCGCCAGCTGCGCCACGACGCGGCGAGCCAGCGCGCGGTCGGGGGTGACCAGCGCCGCGGTCTTGCGCTGTTCGACCGCCTCGCGCAGCGCAACCGCGATGGCGAGCGCTTCCTCCTCCGCATTGGCCGCCTCGATCACCGAGAGCGAATCGAGCGCCTTGTCGGCATGGGCGGAAAAATCCGGCGCCGCCAGCCGCTCGCGCCAGTGTTCGGTGGTCGCCGCCGGCCGCAAGGCTTCGGAAACGAGGCGCTCGCGCCCATGATCGGCAGGCGCGGCCAATGCCACCACGTCGTCGCGGGCGATGCCGATCCGTTGCAGCAGAGCCTGCATGGCGGATTGCGGATGGCCGATCGCCGGCTCGACCGCGCCGTCGCCATCACCGTCGTCGCCTTTGCCGGCGATTATCTGCCATGATTTTTCGTCGATGTCGGTGTCGAGGCCAGGCAGCACCACCGCGCCGTGCGGCAGCCGGGCGATCGCCGCCATCAGCTCGGCGGTGGCCGGCATCGATCCGGTGGAGCCCGCTGCGATCACCGGTCCATCGCTGGCCGCCAGCCGTTCGGCTTCGGCCTTGATCAGGGCGTCGCGGCGCCCCCCCGGTTGCATGGCATCGCGCTCGGTCAGAATATTCGGCCAGGCTTCGCGCGCGATTTTCAGGAATTTGACGGTGAGCTGCCAATATTCGTCGAGATTGTCCGGCACCAGATCGTCGAGCCTGTCCCACGGCACCTGGCGGGTGATCATGTCGTCCATCAGGTGCGCAAGACCGTCGGCCAGCGCCAGAACCGTGGCCGGGTTGGCGGCAATGAGCGGCGCGCCGCTGTCGCCGCCCACCTCCGGGGAAGCGGCCCATTGGGCGATCAGCTGGGCGAGCAGCAGCCGCCGCTCGAGCCCGCCAATGGGGTCGTGCAAATCGAGCGCAGTGGCGCCGATGCCGCCGGCCGCTGCTTGCGCAAATGCGATCTCGTCTTCGTCCAGATCGCCAAGCGCGACGATGCGCGGCAGGATGGCGGCGCTGCCGCCGGTGATATCCAGAAACAGATCGCGCGCCAGCCGGCAGGCACGCCGGGTCGGCAGATAGAGCGTCGCCCGCGCCAGCGCCAGCGGATCGTCGGATCCGGGAAAGCCTGGGATGAGCCGTCTATCGCGCAACGCCTTAATCAGCGTCGGGATGAACGGCGCCGAGGCCGGGATCGTGAAGACGCGGGCAACGGGAGGAGCCATGCCGAATCATACACGGCGGTAGCTTGGTTTGAGCATGGTCTTTTCCGAAAACCGGTTTCCACTTTTCGGGATCATGCTCTTGAATGGCGGTAAACGGGTTAGGCCGCGCTCTCGACGATCGCCGCTTCGGCGGCGGCGACCGCCTCCGGCGTGCCGACATGCATCCAGACGCCTTCGAGCCGCAGCCCATAGAGCCGTCCGGCCTCGGCGGCGCGGTCGAATAGCGGCGACATCGAAGAGGGCCCGGCCGGAACGTCGGCAAAGAACGCGGGTGTGAGCACCGCGGCGCCGGCATAGACGAATGGCACCACGTCGCGCTCGCCGCGGCGGACCAGCCTTCCGTCGGCCGTCATGGTGAAATCGCCGCGGCCGCTATAGCCGATGCTGCTGGTGGTGGAGGCCAGCAGCAGCAGCGCATCCATGCGCTCGGCGTCGAAGGCATCCGCCAGCCGCGCCAGGTTGGGCCGCACGCCGTCGATCCAGATGGTGTCGGAATTGACGTGGAAGAACGGCGCGGCGCCGAGCTGCGGCAGCGCGTTCAGCACGCCGCCGGCCGTGCCCAGCAGTTCGCGGCGTTCGTCGGCGACCACGATCTTCGGCTGCTGCCGCGCCGCCATGTGCCGTTCGATCTGGTCGGCCAGGTGATGCACATTGACCACCGCGCGCTCGACGCCGGCATCCGCCAGCCGGTCGAGCACATAGTCGATCAACGCCTTGCCGCCGACCTGGACCAGTGGCTTGGGGATTTGGCCGTTGAACGGCCGCATGCGGGTGCCAAGTCCTGCCGCGAGCACCATAGCGCGCCGCGGCATCGTCTTGGCGCGGCCTGGGCCTCCCATCCTCGCGCTGCTCCCCCAAGGACGATAAAATCGGCGAATCAAACCGTCCGCAATGGCGGAATATGCTCATCATACCACGCGTTGAGCTCCGCCATGCCGGGATGCGCCAACGACCGCTGCAAATATCCCCATACCCGCGGTATGTGACGGAGATATTGCGGCTTGCCGTCGCGCAGGTCGAGCCGCGCGAAAATCCCCAAAATCTTGCTGGCGCGCTGGGCGGCGAGCGTCACATAGATTTTGATGAATTCGGAGCCGTCGAAATCCGGATCGGCGGCGCGGCGGCTGCGCACGTAGCGGCCGAGCAGCGCCAGCTCCATCGGTTCCGGCACATCGACCCGCGCGTCCTGCAGCAGCGACGCCAGATCGTAGGCCGCCGGTCCCAGCAGGCCGTCCTGGAAATCGAGAATCCCGAGCCGCGCCAGCTCCCGCCGTTGCGGCAGCCAGAGCAGGTTGGGCGAATGAAAATCGCGCAGCACCCAGGTCTGCGGCGCATCGATCGCCGGCTGCAGTGCCTCGCGCCAGAGCGTGCGGAAGCTTTCACGCGCGGTCGTGGTTGCGGGCACATCGAGTTTGGGAAGATACCAGTCGAGCAACAGCTCGGCCTCGATCATGAAGGCGTCCATGTCGTAGGAGGGCAGGCGATACTCGACTTGCGGCGCGACCGGCAGCACGTCGGGCAGCCGTCGTCCGTGCAGAGCGAGCAGAACGTCGACCGCCGTCTCGTAACGTTCGACCATCGGGGCGGGTGGATCGCCGCTCACCACGCGCTCATCGCCGAGGTCCTCGATGATGAGCAGGCCATGATCGAGGTCGGCGTGATAGATGTTGGGCGCGGACAGGTCTTGATCGAACAGGCCATTGGCCAGCGCCACAAAGGGCACGACGCTGTCGGCCAGATGCGCGATGGCGCTGTATGGCCGGCCGTCGCGCAGCGGCGGACCGTCCGGCCGCGGCGGCGAATTCATCAGGATGGCGCGCTTGTCAGCGAGCGCGAGCCGTTCATAGCTGCGGGTCGAGGCGTCGCCCGGCATCCGGCGGCGCTGCGCCTCACTGAAGCCGCTTTCGGCGATGAATTGGCGAACCGCCGCCATCCGTTCCACCCGCGGCGCGAACGAGCCATAACCGGTGACGCGCGCCTGGCGGAATTCGAGCCTCAGCTTCGGCACCAGCGTCAGCGTGATGTCGAGGCGGTCGGGCGGCAGAAAGCCGGCGGCGCGATCCGGCCACTCCAGCAGCACCACGGCGCCTTCCGGCAAGTCATCGAAGCCGAGCTCGGCCAGCTCGGCAGAGCCGGCCAGCCGGTAAAGGTCGGCATGCACCACGGGGAACGGCGGAAGATCGTAGATTTGCAGCAACGTAAAAGTCGGGCTGGGGACCTCGATGTTCTGGTCATCGGCCAGATAGCGGATCAAGGCGCGGGCGAAAGTGGTCTTGCCGGCGCCGAGATCGCCCGACAATGTAACGAGGTCGCCGGGCTGCAATACGCTCGCGACATCGACCATGAGACGCGCCGTGGCCTGCTCGTCGGGCAGCACCACGGAAAAACTCGCTCCGCCCGTCGTGGTCAGCATGCCCGCCCCGTTATGCGCATCCGGCGGCGCTCTCCTCGGAACCGGCAGGCGATCATGCCGCCGTTCGCGTGTCCGCGCGGTCGAGCGGGAAGACGCAGGTGACGGTGGTGCCGCGACCGACCGCGGAATCGAGCGTCACCGTGCCGCCGTGCAGCTCCACGAACGAGCGCACCAGCGACAGCCCCAGGCCGGTGCCGCGATGCCGCGAGCCAAGCGAGTGGGTTTCGAACCAATCGAACACCTTGTCCTTCACCTCGGCCGGAATGCCGGGGCCGTGGTCGGTCACCGAGAACACGACCGCATCCTTGAGCCGCTGGGCGGCGAGCGTAACGGTCCCGCCGGCGGGCGAAAAGCCTATGGCATTGGCCAGCAGATTGAACAATGCCTGGCGGACCCGTTTCTCATCACCGACAAAGCTGCCGATGTCCGGCGGCGTGCGGATTTCAAGCCGGATGCCGCTCTGGACCAGCCGGTCCTGCACGCCTTCGGCGGCGGCGTCCATGGTCTTGCGGATGTCGACCGTGCCAAGCGTGAGCTTCATCGCGCCGGCATCGATGGTGGCGAGATCGAGGATGTTGTTGATGATGGCGAGCAAAGCGTTGGTCGAGACCGTGATGTAGCCGAGGTATTCGCGCTGCTTGTCGGTCAGCGGGCCGGTCACCGGGTCGCCGAGGAAGTGCGAGAAGCCGATGATGTTGGTGAGCGGAGAGCGCAATTCGTAGGAGACATGATGCACGAAATCGATTTTGATTTCGTCCGCCTCCTCCAGCGCCTCATTGCGTTCGCGCAGAGCGCGTTCGACATTCACCGTGTCGGTGATGTCCTGGAAGGTGACGAGCGTGGCGCCGTCCGGCAACGGCACGGTGGCGCAATCGACCACGCTGCCGTCGCGCCGCTCGATCTGCCCGATCACCGGCACGCGATTGTCGATCGCCGTGATGGTAGTGTGCAACGCCTGCCAAAGCCCGCCGTCGCCCGATAGCGGCTGGCACCAGGCCACTACCGCTTCGATGTGCGGCCGCTCGGCCAGAGCCTCCGCCGG
Organism: Xanthobacteraceae bacterium; assembly: GCA_046714775.1. Taxonomy (GTDB): domain Bacteria; phylum Pseudomonadota; class Alphaproteobacteria; order Rhizobiales; family Xanthobacteraceae; genus VAZQ01. Next base: position 10,820 of record JBKKAF010000184.1, read on the forward strand.
CAGTTGCCACATGCGCGCGAATACCGGATTGAACAGCCGCACGCGACCGTCGCTGGCGAACACGGCGACCGCCTCGCCGAGATTGTCGAGCGTCTCGCCCTGCACTCGGATGAGCGCGTCGTAACGCCGCTCCAGATCGAGTCGCTCGGTGACGTCGTCGAACAGATAGATCACGCCGCCTTCCGGGTTAGGCGTGGTGATGACGCGCAACGTGCGGCCGCCCGGCAGATGCCACATGTGCTCCTTCGACTCGATTGCCCGATAGGCATCGTGCAAGGCGCCCTTCCATTGCCGGAAGTCCTGTTCTTCCGGCAGCATTCGTGCCGCGCGCAATTGATCGAGCACGGCGGAGTCGGTCGGGGCCTGGTCGAGAAAGGCGGCGTCGAGTGACCAAAGCGACCGATAGGCGGCGTTGTAGAACGCCAATCGCTGGTTGGAATCGAAAATGGCGACGCCGGTCGGCAGTTGGTCGAGCGTGCGCCGGTGCGCGTCCACCAGGCGCGCGAGATCGGCGCGCATGGTTTCAACCTCGGTGGCATCGATGCCGATGCCGGCGCTGCCGCGCTTGGCCGGAACGGTGAGCACGTCGAAAGTCCGGCGGCTGCCGGCGACGATGGCGGCAAGCCGTCCGGCAAAATTCTGCTGCGATTCGTGTGCGCGCGACAGTTCCATGCGCGCCGCGCGATCGAACAGTTCGGTCCCTTGCTCGATCGCGTCGGCAGTGTTCTTGGCCTCCACCGCGCGGGCATAGGCGGGATTCACGAATGCCAGCTTGCCCGCGTCGTCGCGCGCCCAGACCGGCGCCGGCAAGGCTTCGATCAGGGTGCGCATGGCGTCGGCGTCTTCGATCTGCTGTTGGTGACGGACGGAGAGTTCGGCGAATTCGCGTTTGATGCCGCTCATGTCGCGCAGGCGCAGGATGGCGCAGCCGCTGATCACCTGTCCGCCGGCTTCCAGCAGGCGGCCGGCGAGCGTGGTCACCGTCATGGCAAAGCCGACGCCGCGCGCGCGCAATGCATCGACCGCCCGCTCCATGTCCTGCGCCTGTTCCGGATCGAGCCAGGTGCCGAAGGCAAGCACGCGATGCGGCGCCGCTGCCTCGGTGACCAAAGCGGCATCGCCGATGATTTCAGGCTGCTCGGCGGCCGCGGCCCAGGCCACCAGCACCTGCGGCTCCGATTGCAACAAGGCGTTCACGCGATCGATCTCGGCCTTCAATCCCCTGATCTGATCGCGAGCAGCCGTCTCGCTGTCGCCAAGCCGCCGCCGCGTGCGCACCAGCGCAATGGCGGTGACCACGGCGAAACAGAGGATGCCGAGCGTCAGCGTCAGCGCGGCCAATTCGTGGCGATTGAGCTGCAGCAGCGCCGTGACATAGACGTGAAGCTGCGAGGGCAGATCGATCAGGCTTTCAGCGCGCGCGTAGGTGGTGAAGACAAGAGAAGCAGCCGTTGCGCCGACGAAGGCGCGGAATCCGCCGTGCTGCGGCTGAGCTTGGAAGCTCCCGCCCGTGGCCGGGGTCGTGTCCGGCATTCCCGCTTGCCCCACTTCACAGATTGGCCGCCGGCCGATGACGTGAGCCCCAACTGCGTGATGCAGCCGCCCGGCGCTGATCCGCACGCGGTCCGCCGAACCCCGCGCGAATCGGCCGACTTTACCCCCAAGGGGAGTCGCGCCGTAAGAGTCCAGACCGTGAACGGGAGGCGCCTAAGTGGAGTGAGGAGGTAACGGCGGAGCGCGGCTCAGTCGGCGGCTGCGGTCTTGGCCTCGGCTGCCCGCACCAGCTCCTCGATGCTCACTTTGCCGAGCGCGGCGGAAAACGCCTGCTCGGCCTGCAGCAAGGCCGGCATCACCACCTGGCTCAGCAAAGACGATCCGGCCAGCGGCGCCTCGTCCAAATCGTCGACCGTTCCGGCGGCGCGCAAGATGTCGTCTGCGCTGATGCGGCGTTGCTCGCGTGCGAGCTCGTAACCGCCGCGCGGCCCGCGCACGCCCTTGAGAATGCCGTGGCGCACCAGCGCCTGCAGCACCGGCTCGAGATGGCGCGGCGGCAAGCGATGCCGCGTCGCTAGCGCCTTGGCGGCAACCGGCCGACCGCGCGCATGCAGTGCGATGTCGATGACGGCGGCAATGGCAAGAATCCCTTTGCGAGGCAATAACGGCATCCGAATTCCAAGCTTGCAGAAATGGAGTGGGGTGGTGGGCGGATCAGGTGGGACGAATAGCGATCGCTTAATTACAAAACGGAATCGGAATTAGTCGGCTTGCTTGGCACCTCGGATCGTACCAGTCGAACCAAATCCCCGAACTCCGCGTGACGTTTCTTCAAGGCTTGTGACCTCGCAGACGATGACCTGCATGGTAGCCGCAACAATCAATTGTGCAATGCGCATGCCGCGTTCGACTGTGAATGAATCTTTGCCGAGATTTACAAGAATGACGTGTATTTCTCCGCGATAGTCGGCATCGATGGTGCCCGGCGCGTTGAGCACAGTGACGCCGTGTCGCATCGCAAGACCGGAGCGCGGTCGCACTTGGCCTTCGCTTCCCGGTGGCAGAGCAATGGCAATGCCAGTTGGAATCATCGCGCGCTCTCCCGGTGCGAGGATGATCGGTGCATCCAGCGGTAGCGCCGCCATGAGATCGAGCCCGGCAGCATGTTCGCTTTGATATTCCGGCAACGGCAGATCGGCCGCGTGCGGAAACCGTATCACCTGCACGGCGAGTGCACTCACGGATTCGTCTCCTTGTTGAGCGCTGCCGCGATCCGCGTCACCAGGGCGCGGGCGACTGCATCTTTTGTTTGCGGTGGCCAGCTTTCCACACCTTCGGTCGTAACGAGGTGGACGCGATTGCGGTCGCCGCCCATGACGCCGGTCTCCGGCGAAACGTCGTTGGCGACGATCCAATCGCAACCCTTGCGCTGGAGTTTGTCTTTGGCGTTGGCGAGCACTTTTTCGGTCTCCGCCGCAAAACCGATGACCAGCGCCGGGCGCTTGGCCTTGCGCTGCGCGATGGTGGCCAGGATGTCCGGGTTCTCGACCAGATCCAGCGCCGGACCGCGGCCGGTCTTTTTGAGCTTCTCGGGGCCGGGCGCCGACACGCGCCAGTCTCCGACCGCCGCCGCGAACACGGCGCAATCGGCCGGCATCGCCTGCTCCACCTGTTGCAACATTTCGCGCGCCGTCGCGACCTTGATGGTCTTAACCCCGACTGGGTCCGGAATGTTCACCGGACCGCGGACCAGGACCACCTCGGCGCCGGCGGCTGCAGCAGCGGCGGCGATGGCGTGGCCCTGTTTCCCCGACGAGCGGTTGGCGATGTAGCGCACCGGGTCGATCGGCTCATGGGTTGGCCCCGACGTGACGACGACGCGCTTGCCTGTAAGCGGTCCGTCGGCGGCGGCCTTGCGCAGCAGCAATTCGGCGGCAGCCACGATGTCCAAGGGCTCCGCCATGCGACCGACGCCGGCTTCGCCGATCTCAGCCATCTCGCCTTCGCCCGGTCCGACGATGACAACGCCGTCGGCGCTCAATTGCGCGAGATTGCGCTGCGTCGCCGGATGCTCCCACATATGCGGGTTCATCGCCGGCGCGATCAGGATTGGCGTGGCGGTGGCGAGCAACACGGCGGTGGCGAGATCGTCGGCATGCCCGCCCGCCATCTTCGCCATCAGATCCGCGGTCGCGGGCGCCACCACGACCAGATCGGCGTCGCGCGCCAAGCGGATGTGGCCGATGTCGAATTCGCTCAGCGGGTCGAACAGGTCGGTGAAGGCGCGCTCGCCGCACAGCGCTCCGGCGGACAACGGCGTGATGAATTCCTGCGCCGCCTTGGTGAGAATGCAGCGCACCGTCGCGTCGCGTTCCTTCAGCCGGCGGATGAGGTCGAGCGATTTGTAGGCGGCGATGCCGCCGCCGATGATCAACAGGATGCGATTGGCGGCCGGCATAGCCTCGACCGCCCTCTCCGGTAGTGGCAGTGGACCGATGCTGCGCGGCGATGCCCGTCGCGTTGGCGCAGCGTTGTCGCTTACGCCCTGCTCGCCGCGCGCCGCCTTGCCGAGGATCTGTCTAATCTCCTCCTCGACCGAGCGGCCATTGCGTGCGGCAAGCAGACGCAGGCGCTTTTTCAGCGCGTCATCGAGCTTCCGGACGGTGAGACTGGCCATGGGCGGCTCGTTTGCGGCCATGAGACTAGCGTATGATCGCATTGCAATCAATGCAATCAAAAGACCTTCCAGAGCAGCACGGCGAGCAGCCCCGCGATCACCCAGAGCGCGGCCGCGGTCCAACGGTTGCGCCTGGCCTCGGCGCGCCCGATCGCCGCCACCGTTTCCGGCGCCAGCACCAGTCCGTCGCGGGTGATGTCGTCGAGCTGCCCAACCAACTCGGCGCCGCGCCCAAGCAGCGCGGGCACGCCGCCGATGAAGCGACCGAATTCGGCGGCGCCGGCCGCCGCACCTTCGAGCTGGCCGGTCGCGCCGAGATGGCGCTCCATCCACTCGCGCACCACCGGCTCCGACACCGTCCACATATCGAGCTTGGGATCGAGCGTGCGGGCGACCCCTTCCACCACCACCATGGTCTTCTGTAGCAGCAGCAGTTCCGGCCGCGTGCGCATGTCGAACAGGCCGGTGACTTCGAACAGCAGCATCAACAGCCGCGCCATCGAAATGTCTTCCGCAGTGCGGCTGTGGATCGGCTCGCCGATGGCGCGGATCGCCTGCGCGAAGCTTTCGACCGAATGGTGTCGCGGCACATAGCCGGCCTCGAAATGCACCTCGGCGGTGCGCTGATAATTGCGGGTGATGAAGCCGTACAGAATCTCCGCCAGGAAGCGCCGCTCCTTGGGGCCGAGCCGTCCCATGATGCCGAAATCCACCGCCACCAGCCGGCCGGCATCGTCGACGAACAGATTGCCGGGATGCATGTCGGCATGGAAGAAGCCGTCGCGCAACGCGTGGCGCAGAAATGTCTGGATCACGGAGCGCGCAAGCTCCTTGAGATCGAAGCCTTTGGCCGCGAGCGTGGCTCGGTCGGAGAGCGGCGTGCCCTCGATCCATTCCAGCGTGAGCACGGTGCGCGCGGTCCGCTCCCAATCGACCCTGGGCACGCGGAAATCGGCATCGGCCTTGGTGTTCTCCGCCATTTCGGAAAGCGCGGCGGCTTCCAGCCGCAGATCCATCTCGATGGTGACCGAGCGGCGCAGCGTTTCCACCACTTCGATCTGTCGCAGGCGCCGCGCCTCCACCGACATGTTCTCCGCGTGACGGGCGGCGAACATGAAGGCGTCGAGATCGACCTTGAAGCGCCGCTCGATGCCTGGGCGCAACACTTTGACGGCCACCGGTCCGGCCTCGGTCTCTGCTCGATGAACCTGGGCGATGGAGGCGGCGGCGACTGCCGGCCCGAACGACTTAAACAGCGCCGATAAAGGCTTGCCGAAGGCGTCCGCGACGGTCTTTTCCGCCTCCGCCTGCGGGAACGGCGCCATCTTGTCCTGCAAGCTTTCCAGGTCGCGGGCGGTCGCCACACCGACCACGTCCGGCCGGGTGGCGAGAAATTGTCCGAGCTTCACATAAGAGGGGCCGAGCCGGGTCAGCGCGGCGGCCAGCCGGTTGGCGGCGACAGCGCTCGCCGGCCGCTCGATCAAGCGCGCCAGCCGGATGGCGGCGCGCGCTGGCAGCGGCAAGGGCGCGGGATCGACCAGGGCGAACACGCCCTCGCGGGCGAGCACAAAGCCGGCGCGCGTGAGCCGCGCCAGATGAGCCGGCGCAGCGATCACAGCCGCCAGCCCGAATGCAGCGCCACGATGCCGCCGGTGATGCGCTGGAACGACACGCGCCGGAAGCCTGCCGTCCGCATCATCTCGGCAAATATCTCCGGACGCGGGAAGCGGCGGATCGATTCCACCAGATAGCGATAAGCCTCGGCGTCGCCGGTCACCGCCTGCCCGAGCGCCGGAATGAGATTGAACGAGTATAGATCGTACAGCGCAGAAAGCCCGGGCACGTCCACGGTGGAGAATTCGAGACTGAGAAAGCGGCCGCCCGGCTTCAAGACGCGGCGCGCCTCCGCCAGGGCCTGCTCGATGCGCGGCACATTGCGAATACCGAAGGCAATGGTCACGGCGTCGAACGAGCGGTCGGGAAACGGCAGCGCCTCGGCATTGGCTTCGGCGAAGGTCACGACGTCATCAAATCCGCGCTCGGCCGCGCGCTCGCGCCCGACCGCGAGCATGTCGGCATTGACGTCCGCCACGGTCACGCGCGTGCCGGAGCCTGCTGCAGCGATCGTCCGGAAGGCCACGTCGCCGGTGCCGCCGGCCAGGTCGAGCAGCGCGAAGGACCGGTCGTTTTTTTCGTTAAGACGGCCGGGACGGCCTTTTGGCGGCGGATTGATCGCCGTCACCAGCGCGTCCTTCCAGGCGCGATGCAGGCCGGCCGACATCAGGTCGTTCATAAGGTCGTAGCGGCCCGCCACGCTGCGGAAGACGTCGTCGACCAGCGCCTGCTTGTCCGCAAGTGCTACCTGCCGGAAGCCGAAATGGGTGTTCTCGCCGCTTGGCGGCATGGCCGATAATCCTTGTCCGGCAGGACCATAGCGCGGGTCTTGCGAAGGTGCCACGTGAAACCGGGCCGCCGGCCTGCTAGACTGCGGCGACAGAAAAAGGGGAGTGCCTTATGGCCCGTTTGGTTAACCGTCTCATCAGCGGCGTTTTTGTCTATCTGCTGATTGTCGGCAGCGCAGCGGCCTTCACGCTGAACAGCGACGAGGGTCGCTTCACCATCGAACTGTCTGAGAAGCCGGCGTTCGAAAAATTGCACGAAAAAACCGCGGCCGGCTATTTTGTCGATCGATATCAATGGCTGCTCGATAAGGGAGACGTCGCCTGGATTGTCACCTACGGCGACTATCCGGAGGGGGACGTGCGGAAGCTGGGCGCCGAGACCATGTATGACAACGGCGCCAAAGGCTCGGTCGATGGCGTCAAGGGCACGCTGCGCAACCAGGCGCCGGTCCAGCATAGCGGCGTACGCGGTCGCGAACTTTTCGTCTTTGTGCCGGAAGGCAAGATGGTGATGCGGCAGCGGCTATTCCTTCTGGGCAACCGACTCTATCAAAACGTTTATGTCGGGCCCGACGGGACTGAACGAAACGGCGATGTGGAAGTGTTCTTCAACTCTTTCCAGATGCGCAAATGAACGTTTGCCGCGGACGGTACCGTGGCGTGATGGACTTTCATTTTTCTCCAATCGGCGTGGATCCCTGGCGTGCCCGAACTGCCGGAAGTCGAAACCGTCCGCCGCGGCCTCGCCCCGGCCATGGAAGGCGCGCGTTTCAGCAAGGTTGAAGCGCGGCGGCCGGACTTGCGCTGGCCGCTGCCGGAGGGCTTCACCGACCAGCTCCACGGGCAAACCGTGCAGGGCCTTGGCCGCCGCGGAAAGTATCTGCTGCTCGACCTATCATCCGGCGACGTATTGATGATGCATCTCGGCATGTCGGGTTCGTTTCATGTGTTTGATGGAGCCAGCGAGACGAACACGGCCCGATACCATCATGAACGCGCGAAACACGCGGCGCACGATCATGTGGTGTTTCACATGTCCAACGGCGCCATCGTCACCTTCAACGATCCGCGCCGCTTCGGCTTTATGAAGTTGGCGGCGCGCGACAAGCTCGACGAGCATCCGCTGATGAAGGCGATGGGGCCGGAGCCGCTTGGCAATGCATTCGACGCGGCGATGCTTGCGCGCGCCTGCAAGGGCAAGAAGACTTCGCTGAAAGCGGCGCTGTCAGACCAGCGCGTGGTGGCAGGGCTCGGCAACATCTACGTCTGCGAGGCCTTGCACCGGGCGCGGCTGTCGCCCAAGCGGCTGGCGGCAAGCCTGGCGACGCGCCTTGGCCAGCCGCATGAGCGCGCCGGCCGGCTGGTCGCCGGGATCAAAGACGTGTTGCATGCCGCGATCAAGGCCGGCGGCTCATCGCTGCGCGATCACCGCCGCACCGATGGCGCGCTCGGCGACTTCCAGCATGATTTTCGGGTTTACGACCAGGAGGGCAAACGCTGTCGCACCCCCGGCTGCCGCGGCGCCATCAAGCGGATCGTGCAGACCGGTCGCTCGACATTCTTTTGTCCGGTCTGTCAGAAATAAGGTGTGACCTTGCTGTGCGCCCGTCAGCTGGCGATGGTGGCACTATCGCGACGGCACGAAGGGACCAAATCTCCATGAGACTGCCATGACCTACGACAACCTCCTGGTCGAGACCCGTGGACGGGTCGGATTGATCCGGCTCAACCGTCCGGCCGCGCTCAATGCTCTGAACTCCGCGATCAACGAGGAGCTGCGGCACGCCGTCGCGGCGTTCGAGGCTGACGCCGGCATCGGCTGTATGGTGCTGACGGGCTCCGACAAGGCGTTTGCCGCCGGCGCCGACATCAAGGAAATGGCCGACAAGTCCGCCGTCGACATGTTCCTGAATGACTACGCCGCCGATTGGGATGCGGTGGCGCGCGCCCGCAAGCCGGTGATCGCGGCGGTGTCGGGCTTTGCGCTCGGCGGCGGCTGCGAGCTGGCCATGCAATGCGATCTCATCATCGCCGCCGACAATGCCAAGTTCGGTCAGCCGGAGATCAAGCTCGGCATCATTCCGGGCAATGGCGGCACCCAGCGCCTCGCCCTTGCGGTCGGTAAGGCCAAGGCCATGGACCTGGTGCTGACCGGGCGGATGATGGATGCCGCCGAAGCCGAGCGCGCGGGCCTCGTGTCGCGGATCGTGGCCGCGGACGATCTGGTCGAGGAGGCGGTGAAG
>JBKKAF010000185.1:0-10228 GCA_046714775.1 Xanthobacteraceae bacterium
CACGCCGCAGTAGGCCCGATGAATACGCGATAGTCGTCATGCGCGGGGCATAGCCGTTGAAGACGGCGTCGCTTCGCGCGCCTTTAGCCCCGCGCATCCATCTCAAAAAAGACGAGTCAATTCATGAAGATGGATTGCATCAGAAACTCGGGCTTGCCCGAGTTCTGCATATTCAAACGCCGGAAGTCGGGTAGACCCGACTTCCGGTGTCAAGCCCGGCAATGACGGGTGCGGGACAATTATTCACCTCACTCATTCCCGCCACCGCCGCCGGCAAACCGCGTCCTGATCCGCTGCATGAGCTGGTCGCGCACGGCGCGATAGGCGTCGAGCCGCTGCTCGCGGTGACCTTCGACCGCGGAGGGATCGGCGGTCGGCCAATATTCCACCTCGGCGGTGAGACGGTGCGTGAGTTGCAGCGCCTTGTGGTGGGCCTCGGGGGCCAGCGTCACGATCAGGTCGAAGTCGAGCCCGTCCCAATCCTCCAGCTCTTCGAACGTCATCGGCCGGTGTTCGGCAATATCGATGCCGATCTCGTTCATGACGGCAACCGCGAACGGATCGAGCTCGTCCTTGCGCACGCCGGCGGAGGCGACTTGCAGCGACGTGCCGAGCATCTGCCGCGCCATCGCCGCCGCCATCGGCGAGCGCAGCGAGTTCAGCCCGCACGCGAACAGCACCGCGCGCGGTCTGGCTGCGCCCTCGCCCACCGCCTCAGCCCTTCCAATGCAGGACGGAAATCAACGTGAACAGCCGGCGCGCGGTTTCGAAATCGACCGCGACCTTGGATTGGAGCCGCTCCATCAGAATGCGTGAGCCCTCGTCGTGCAGCGCGCGGCGGCCCATGTCGAGCGACTCGATGCGGTCGGGCGTGGCGGTTCGGATGGCGGCGTAATAGCTGTCGCACACCATGAAATAGTCCTTCACCACTTTGCGCAGCGGCGACAGCGAGAGGAGATGCGCCACCACCGGCGACCCGTCGGCGCGCTTGATGTCGAGCACCAGGCGGTTGTCGGCAATGCTCAGATGCAGCGAGAACGCGCCCCGCTCCTCGCCCGCGGGCGCAAACAGATTTTCTTCCAGGAGATCGTAGATCGCGACCGCGCGCTCATGCTCGATATCGGAGCCGGAGCGGCCGATCGAGTTCTCGTCCAATGTCACCGCGACCAGGCGGCAGTTTTTTTTGCGGTCTGCGCCTCGCCCGGACCGGGTCATCGCGGATTGAAGCGCATGGACACCGAGCGCGCGTGGGCGTCGAGCCCTTCCGCCTCGCCGAGCGCGATCGCGGCGGGACCGAGCGCGCGCAGCTGCTCGGGGCCGCATTTGAGGATCGAGGTGCGCTTCATGAAATCGAGCACACCGAGGCCGGACGAGAAGCGCGCCGAACGCGCGGTCGGCAGTACATGGTTGGAGCCGCCGACATAATCGCCGATCGCTTCCGGCGTGTGGGCGCCGATGAAGATCGCCCCGACATTGCGGATACGGCCCCCCAATTCCTCGGCATTCTCCGCCGCGATCTCCAGATGCTCGGGCGCGATGGCGTCGATAAGCGCCACCGCCTCGTCGAGCTTATCCACCAGGATGACGGCGCCGAAATCGCGCCAGGAGGCGCCGGCGACCGCCGCGCGCGGCAGGGTCGCGAGTTGCGCAGCAAGCGATTTTTCCACGGCATCGGCCAGCGCCGCATCGTCGGTGATCAGGATCGCCTGCGCGCTTGCGTCGTGCTCGGCCTGCGCGAGCAGATCGGCCGCGATCCAGTCCGCGTTGCCGGATCGGTCGGCCAGGATCAGCACTTCCGAAGGGCCGGCGATCATGTCGATGCCGACCTGGCCGAACACCAGCCGCTTGGCCGCCGCCACATAGGCATTGCCGGGCCCGACGATCTTGGCCACCGGCGCGATCGTCTCGGTGCCATAGGCGAGCGCCGCCACCGCCTGGGCGCCGCCGATCCGGTAGATCTCCTCGATGCCAGCCAATTTGGCGGCCGCCAGCACCAGGGGATTGAGCGTGCCGTCGGGCGCCGGCACCACCATGACCAGGCGGGGAACGCCGGCCACCCGTGCCGGCACCGCATTCATCAGCACCGATGACGGATAGGCCGCGGTTCCGCCGGGCACATAAAGACCCACCGCCTCGATCGCGGTCCAGCGATGGCCGAGCTCGACGCCGAGCGCGTCGATGAAGCGTTCGTCCTTGGGAAGCTGGCGGCGGTGATAGGCCTCGATGCGGGTGCGCGCGAGGCCGAGCGCATCGAGGGCGCGCCGATCGCAGGCGGCGGCGGCCGCGTCGATTTCGGCCGCGGTCACCTTCATACCGACCTGGTCGAGATCGACCCGGTCGAAGGTCTTGGTCAGTTCGGCCAGCGCGCGGTCGCCGCGCGCAATTACGTCGGCGATGATACCGCGCACCGTGCCTTCGACATCGGCCGCCGCCTCCCGCTTGGTGGCGAGAAACGCACGGAAACGCGCCGCGAAATCGGCATCGCGCGTATCGAGGCGGATCGGCATGGCTCTGTCCTGCCGGGCCGGCAGGCGCCCGGATCACCGGTCAATGGCGCGGGCAGAAGAAGGCGTCAACCCCGGAGCGCGGCGACTTCCGCGGCATGTTCAGGCCAGTCGGCGACCGTCCAGGACGGGCCGAGGTCGACCAGTTCGGCCTCCAGGCACTCGACCTCAAGCCGCAAGGCGCCTTCGCCGGAGAACAGGAGCGTCACCACGCCCGCCGGCGCATCGGTCTCCTCGAACTCGACGGCCAGCAGGTTCAGCACCGTGTCTTTGCCGGTGGGCTGGACGTGGCGGCATTTGCAGGCCAGCACGCGCTCGAACCGCAAGGCCGAACGGCAACGCCGCAACTCCGGCCGATCGCCCTGGGCCGACAGCCAATCGAAGCGATCGAGGCCGATCACCAGGCGTTTTTCCTGCGGCCGCCACAGCACGTCGGCAACCTTGACCGCGGCATCTTGCAGATGCGTCGAGACCACATCGAGATCTTCGCAATCGATGGCAATGAACTTCACTGGGTCCATGGACAGGCTCCGCGCCGGCCGGAAGGCGTATGGGAGAGCTAGGGAGCGGCCCGCGGCTGCGCAAGCGGTCGTGCCCCGAATAGCCCGCCAGGACACTATAAACGGAGGCTAACCGCTGATCCGCTCGATGGCGGCGCCGCAGGCCGACAGCTTGTCCTCCAGCCGCTCGAAGCCGCGGTCCAGATGATAGACCCGGTTGACCATGGTATCGCCCTCGGCGGCGAGCGCGGCAATGACCAGCGAAACCGAGGCGCGCAGATCGGTCGCCATTACCGGGGCGCCGCGCAGCCGGTCGACCCCCTCGATGGTGGCGGTTTCGCCATGCAGGTGGATGCGGGCGCCGAGCCGCGCCAGCTCCTGCACATGCATGAAACGGTTCTCGAAAATGGTCTCGGTGATGCGCGAGGTCCCCTGGCCGCGGGTCATCAGCGCCATCAGCTGCGCCTGCAGGTCGGTGGGGAAGCCGGGAAACGGCGCCGTCGTCACCTCGATGGGCGCGATGCCTGAGCCGTTGCGGCTGACGCGAATACCTTCATTGGTGGCGGTGATGGTGGCGCCGGTCTGGCCGAGCACGTCGAGCGCCGCCTGCAGGAGTTCCGGCCGCGCATTCTGCAACAGCACGTCGCCGCCGGTCATCGCCACCGCCATGGCATAAGTGCCGGTCTCGATCCGGTCGGGCAATACGCTGTGGCGCGCGCCGCTGAGCTTGGCGACGCCTTCGATCACGATCCGCTCGGTGCCGGCGCCGCTGATCCTGGCGCCCATCTTGTTGAGGCAGCTCGCGACATCGGCGATCTCCGGCTCGCGCGCCGCATTATCGATCGCCGTGGTGCCTTGCGCGAGCGACGCCGCCATCAGCGCGATATGGGTGCCGCCGACCGTGACCTTGGGGAATTTGATCTCACCGCCGCGCAGGCCGTTCTTGGCATGGGCGATCACATAGCCGCCTTCGATCTCGATGTCGGCGCCGAGCCGTTGCAGCACCATGATCAGCAAATCGACCGGGCGGGTGCCGATGGCGCAGCCGCCCGGCATGGAGACGCGGGCCTGGCCCATGCGCGCGACCAAAGGGGCGATCACCCAAAAACTCGCGCGCATGCGCGATACCAGCTCATATGGCGCGGTGGTGTCGATGATGCGCGCGGCGGAAATGTGCAGCGTCTGTCCGTCGTACTCGGTCTCACCCGGGCGCTTGCCGCCCACCATCACGTCGACCCCGTGGTTGCCGAGGATGCGTTGCAGCAGGCCGACATCGGCGAGCCGCGGAACATTGTCCAGGATCAGGGTCTGCTCGGTGAGCAGGCTCGCGATCATCAGCGGCAGGGTGGCGTTCTTGGCGCCGGAGATCGGGATCGTGCCGTGCAATCGGCGGCCGCCCGTGACGCGAATGCGATCCATGCGCTGCTCCTGGCCGCCTTGTCCGTGAAAACCAAAAAGACGCCCGGCCGATGCGGCAAAGCAAAACCCGCCGGGACGTTACTGTGGGACCGGTTCTAGCCCGGCTGCTTGTCCTCGACAATTCCGGCGGAATCGTGGGGTTTCCCGACCCGCTCCGACGCGCCGGCACGCGCCTTGTTCTGGGCCTTGCGGCGTTTGAGGTTTTCCCGCAGCGCAGCGCCGAGGCGGTGGCGCTGCCTGGCCTTCTGCAACGTTTTCGGGCGATCAACCATGGCGAAAGAATACGGCCGGCGGACATCCGATGGAAGCCGCACGCAGCGTGTCGGGAACAGCGCCCGTGCTTGCGCCACTTGCCGCCTTATGGCAAGGATCGCCGCGCTTGCGGCCGCAATTTCTTCGACGATTTCCGCCGCCTGCGCGCTGCCGTAGCTCAGTGGTAGAGCACCCCCTTGGTAAGGGGGAGGTCGAAAGTTCAATCCTTTCCGGCAGCACCATGTTCGATGTCCGCTGTTATCGATATGCACGCTCGCTTGCTAGGGGAGAGCGTGCTCTCTGTCGGACACGGCACAACCTTATTGCCTCGCGCTCTTGCCATTCCAGAGCACTGACGGCCTTGTCCGGTTTGCTCGAAACTGCCGCTGAGGCTTGTAACGGGCAGCCACGCGCCCCACGTGTAACAGCACTGGAGATTTGATCATGAATTGGTTTCACAACATGCGCGGTACGGCGGCCGTGGCCGTGATCGGCGTCTTAATACTCGCACTGGCTTCGGTCGAAGCCAGTGCCAAGACCTGCAAATCTGTGTTTACCGAAATCGTTCCCAACGGAAATTTCCCCACCAAAAACCAAGCCAATGCCGATGCCCGATTTCGCTGGCGGGGGAAAGTTATCAGCGACTTTGGAAATAAGTGGAGTGTGTGGGCGCTGGCGGCCAATACCTCCCATTCAGTCGCTCCCGGCCCCGGAGTTTCTTGGAGAGGCTATGCGCGGGCTAGGCCCTGCAGACTCTAGAGGGCCGATTAGAACGCCGGTAGATTCGAACGCTGGCAGTCATGGGCGCGCGGGCGGCGACGCCATCCTGACGCGCATCGTGCCGAGGTACGATCAAGCTCGTTCCGCCTGGAATCGCATTCGCCGGCCGACGTCTACGCCTCTTGAATACTGAGCGGGCGGTCCCTTCGCGGCTGCTTGACGGGCCCATAAGGTGCCGGAGTATCATGCCGCCGCAATGGACGAGCCTCACGCCAATCCGCAGCCCAATCTGAAGGCTATGACGCCATGCACCGACGGCGCGCCGATCACCCGCATGCGATTCCTGCAATTCCTTTTGTCCCTGTCAGCAGCCATCGGGCTGGCCCCGCTCGCGGGCCGGCGCGGCGCCGCGCAGGAGCCGCTGCGCATGCCGGCGCCCAAGCGTGCCTGGGACAAGGTCGAGTTCAGCTATCCCAGCGCCGGCAAGGATTTTCCCGGCTTCGCCGTCCGGCTGCCTGACACCGCCGGCGGCGGCCTGTCCGCGGTGTGCCGGATCTGCCCGCACCAGGCTTGCATCTTCGGCTACGAGACCGATTACGAAACGGTCGGCGGCATCATCGGCAAGGACCTCGCCAATCCGGTATTCTTCTGCCGCTGCCATTTCGGCACCTACGATCCTGCCCGCGACGGAACCGTGCTATATGGGCCGAGCAGCCGCCCACCCTGGCGCTTCACCGTGCGCGAAGAGGGCGACGACATGATCGTCACCGGCATCGAGGCGGGCGCCGGAAACATCGGCTGAACAGGGCTTAGAAACTTCGACCATGGAGGGAATCATGCAAGCAAAAATGCAAGCCAGAATAGCTGTGACGCTGGGCCTATTGGCCGGCGTGCTGGCATTCGCCGCGGCCGATATCGCCCGCGCGCAGGAGCTGCCGCGGCTGCCGGCGCTCGACAAGACGCTGAAGGCCAGCGAGACCGCGCTGGTCGTGGTCGACTTCCAGAACAGTTTCGCCGCTCCCAAGGGCGAGCATTATCCGCGGCTGGAAAAGCAGTTCCAGGAAACCCGCATGCTGGAGAATTCGCTCGAACTGGTGAAACAGGCGCGCGCGCTCGGCATCCAGGTGATCCATGTCATCGAGGGCTACACCAACGACTACCGCGAATTGGATTGGGGCAACGGCGCCGATTTCCATCGCAGCCAGATCCTGCGCCAGGCGTGGAAGTCCGACAGCTGGATGGCGCAACTGTTCGAGCCGATGCGTGACGCCAAGGACATCGTGCTGCCCGACCGCAAGACGCTGAGCGGCTTCGCCGGCACCAGTTTGGATTACATCCTGAAATCGCGGGGCATTCGCAATGTCGCGGTCGCCGGCTTCACCGCCGATGTCTGTGTCTATGCCACCGTCCTCGCCGGCTACGATCTCGGCTATCGCATGTTCTCGGTCACCGACGCGATGGTGGCCGCCGACACGGCGCTGACCAAGGAAATGCTGCGCTATTCGTTTCCCAAGATCTCGCGCGCGATGACGACCACGCAGTTCCTCGCCATGTTCCCGGCGACCGGAACACCGGCCACCGCCGGCGAGAACCGGTAAAGGAGCCGCCCATGACAATATCCACTGGAAGGATCGGCGGTCTGGCGGCGGCGCTGCTGTTCGCCTTCACCGGATCGGCGCTGGCGCAGGACCTGGTGAAGCTGCCCGCGCTCGACAAGACCTTGAAGCCGGAGGAGACCGCCATCGTCTTCATCGACTTCCAGAATAATTTCGCCGCACCGGGCGGCGAGCATTATTCCAAATACGAAAAACCGATGAAGGACGGCCGCATTGTCGAGAACTCGGTCGCCCTGGTGAAACAGGCGCGCGCGCTCGGCATCCAGGTGATCCACGTCATCGAGGGTTACAGCCACGACTACCGCGAGCTCGATTGGGGCAACGGCGCCGGCTTCCACCGCAGCCAGATCGTGCGGCAAGCCTGGAAGTCGGGCACCTGGGAGGTGCAGCTGATCGATGCCTTAAAGCCCGGCGCCGACGACAAGGACATGGTGCTGCCCAACCGCATCACCGTCAGCGGCTTCGGCAGTAACGCGCTCGACTACATCTTGAAGTCGCGCGGCATCCGCAATGTCGCCATCGGCGGTTTCAGCACCGAGGGCTGCGTCTACGCGACCATGCTGTCCGGCTACGATCTCGGCTACCGTATCTTCGCGCTCACCGACGTGATGGCGACCAATCGCCCCGAGCTTTCGGCGCTGCTGCTGAAAGACCGCTACCCGCAATATTCGCGGTTGATGACCCATCACGATTTTCTGAAAATGTTCCAGCCGCAGGACCCCGCCAAGAAACAGGCCAGCAACTAGAGCAAGAACAACAGCGCGCAATCGCGTCGGCGTCAGAGCGTGGCGGGCGGCGCGACCGTCCGGAATCGTATTAATATGACCCGCCTGCCCCGCGCCTGCCCGCTCACAGCGGGCAACGCCCGCCGGATTCCATGCGCCGGCGACATGACTCTTCACAGCAAACGAATGTCTCACACAGGTGTCCTGAACGATGGGTGATTTTGGAATTGGCCAGCCGGTACCGCGCGAAGAAGATCCCTATCTGGTGCGCGGCGCTGGACGTTATGTCGACGACGTCAAGCCGCCCGGGGAGGCGCGCGCCTTCGTGCTGCGCTCGCCGCATTCGCATGCGCGCATCGTGTCGATCGACAGCAGCGCGGCCAAGGCAATGCCGGGGGTTGCGCTGATCCTGACCGGGGAGGACGCCGAAATCCGCAAGCTCGGCGCCCAGCGTCCGCGTCATAAGCGCAAGCGGCGCGATGGCACGGAGGGACATGTGTCGCCGCAGCCGATGCTGGCGCAGGACCATGTCCGCTATATCGGCGACCCGGTCGCGCTCATCGTGGCGGAGACGCTGAACCAAGCCAAGGACGCCGCCGAAGCCATCGCCATCGACTACGAGAGCCTGCCGGCGGCGACCGACCTCGCTCGCGCGGTCGAGCCCGGCGCGCCCGCGGTATGGCCGGACTGTCCGGACAATCAGGCCTTTGTGCACGAGCTCGGCGACAAAGCCGCGGTGGAGCGCGCGATCGCGCAGGCCGATCATGTGGTGCGCCATCGCATGGTGATCAGCCGGCTCACCACCAATTCCATGGAGCCGCGCGGCGCGCTCGGAGAATACGACGCGCGCGAGGGCCGCACCACACTGCGCTGCACGACACAGAGCCCACATATGCTCCGGCGCATCCTGGCTGATGATATTTTCAAAATTCACGAAACCGCGCTGCGGGTGATCGCCGAGAACGTGGGCGGCGGCTTCGGCATGAAGGGCGCGTTCTATCCGGAATATGCGCTGGTCGCGCTCGCCGCGAAGCTGCTGCGCCGGCCGGTGAAATGGATGTCGGACCGCAGCGAGGCGATCCTGTCCGACGAGCATTGCCGCGACAATGTCAGCGAGGCCGAACTGGCGCTCGACAAGGACGGCCGCTTTCTGGCGTTGCGGGTGCGTTCGCTCGGCAATCTCGGCGCCTATCACTCATCCGACCGCAATGCCGGTCCGCCCACCAATAATCTCGGCGTGCTGGCCGGCACCTATGTGTTGCCGGCGATTCATGTCGAGGTTACTGGCACCATGACCCACACCATGCTGACCGGCCACTACCGCGGCGCCGGACGTCCGGAGGCAGCCTATGTGCTGGAGACCATGGTGGATATGGCCGCGCGTGAGCTGCGCATCGACCCCGCCGAATTGCGCCGCCGCAACACCATTCCGGCCGATGCGATGCCGTACAAGACCACGCTGGTTTACACCTACGACTGCGGAGATTTCGGCAAGAACCTTGCCGACTGCCTGGAGAAATCCGAGTACCAGACTTTCGACGCACGGCGGCAGGCGTCGCTTGCCCGCGGCAAGCTGCGCGGCATCGGCGTCTCCAACACCGTGGCCGCCACCAATTCCGGCCTGATCGAGCATGCCGAGTTGCGTTTCGATCCCAGCGGGACGCTGACGCTCGCCATCGGCACCCACGACCACGGCCAGGGCCACGGCACGTCGTTTCGCCAGATCATCGCCGACAGGCTCGGCATCGGCCCCGAGGATGTGCGATTCAAATACGGCGACACCGACCAGGTGGCGATCGGCACCGGCACGTTCGGCTCGCGTTCGACCGTGGCCGGGGGCACCGCGCTGCTCACCGCCGCCGACAAGATCATCGCCAAGGGCAAGAAGCTCGCGGCGCATCTGATGGAAGCGGCCGAGCATGACCTCGTGTTCGAGCGCGGCACATTTACCGTCGCCGGCACCGACAAGGCGGTGGCGCTCAGTGCGGTGGCGCGCGCGGCATTCGACCTGAAGAACCTGCCGGCGGGTCTCGAGCCCGGCTTGTACGAGAGCGGCACCTTCGACGGCGGCGCGCGCACGTTTCCCAACGGCTGCCACGTCTGCGAAGTGGAGATCGACCGCGACACCGGCGAGGTCGAGATCGTTCGCTACAGCGCGGTCGAAGATGTCGGCCACATGATCAATCCGCTGCTGGTGGCGGGACAGATGCACGGCGGCATCGCCCAAGGCATCGGCCAGGCGCTCTTGGAAAACATCGTCTACGATTCATCCGGCCAGCTCATCACCGGCTCGTTCCAGGATTACTGCATGCCGCGCGCCGACGACCTGTGCGCGTTCGATCTGGGCGAGAACGAGGTGCCGACCAAAAGCAATCCGCTCGGCGTCAAGGGCGCGGGCGAATCCGGCACGGTCGGCGGGTTGTCGGTCGCCATGAACGCCGTCAACGATGCGCTGGCGCGCGTCGGCGCGCCGCCGGTGGCGATGCCGGCGT
>JBKKAF010000186.1:0-20483 GCA_046714775.1 Xanthobacteraceae bacterium
GCACCATGGCCGAGAACGTGTCGGGATCGGACCCCGGCCCCTCGCCACCGACGGTGAATTGCGTCTTCTGGGCATCGGCCCAGGTCTTCACCGGCGAGGTATGCCAGGTGGCACAGATGCTGACCTCATTGGTGCCGCTGCCGAGCCAGGTGAACTTGGTGGCGTCGAACTGGACTTTGGCGGTGCCGATCAGCGGCTCCATGGCCAGGCCGCGCGCAAACGTGCCGAACACCGTGCCGTCCTTGGGCGCCACGTTATAGATATTGTTGGCGGCGTTGAGACTGCCGGCGCCGGTCAGGTTCTGCACGATGAAGTTTGGACTGCCGGGAAGATGCCGACCCATATGGCGGGAGAGCGCGCGCGCATAGAGGTCGTAGCCGCCACCGGCGGTGTAGCCGACAATGATGGTGACGTTTTTTCCCTTGTAGAAGTCGGCGACCGCGTCGGCCTGCGCATGGGCCGCGGTCGGTGCGGCCAAGGCCAGTCCGCCCAGAATGAGTAGCGCCCAACGGGGCATTTTCGTTCCTCCCTGTTATTCCCGACCGCCCGCATTGCAAACGATCAAGGGCCGAATGTTCTGCATCTTAAGCAAATGACGCCAAGCCGAAGCGTAGCATCGCCCTCAACCGCTGCGACATTTTACTCCACGCGGCAAGGCGATCAGCTCGGCTTTCCCTGCAACCGCTTGGCGGCATCCAGCACCGCGTTCACGATGCCCTGATATCCGGTGCAGCGGCACAAATTGCCGGAGATCGCGATCCGCACCTCCTCCTCGGTGGGATCCGGCGTGTCGCGCAGAAATTCGATCAGAGTGGTCAGTATGCCCGGAGTGCAGAAGCCGCACTGCAGACCGTGGTTGTCGCGGAAGGCTTCCTGTAGCGGGTGCAGCTCGGTGGCGTTCGGCGCGATACCTTCGACGGTCAGGATGTCATGCCCGTCGGCCTGCACCGCCAGTGTCAGGCAGGATCGCGTTGAGCGTCCGTCGAAAAGGATTGTACAGGCGCCACAGACGCCGTGCTCGCATCCGAGATGCGTGCCGGTCAGCCCGAGTTGGTGGCGAATGAAGTCCGCGAGGGTGACGCGGACCTCGACCTCCCGTTGGTAGTGAGTGCCGTTTACCGTCAGGGCGATGCTTCTCGTGTATGTCATTGCAATTGCACCGGATGTGCAGAGTGGTCGATACCGCGATTGTCGCTGCCGGCAATCATGGCGAGCAAGGTATGTGGCATGATGGGCACTTGAGCGATACGGACATTGAACGGCGTCAACGCGTCCTCCACGGCCGAAATGACGGCGGGAGCCGCGGGCACGGTGCCCAGCTCACCGACACCCTTGGCGCCGAGCGGGTTCAAAGGGGTAGGGGACTCTTTGTAGATCGTCTCGATCATCGGTATCTCGGTCGCGGTGGGCAACAGATATTCGGCGAAGGTCGTCGTCACCGGCTGTCCGCTGCCGTCATAGCCCATCCATTCGTACAATGCATTGCTGACGCCGTGGACGATGCCGCCCAGGATTTGACCTTCGACGATCATCGGATTGATCAGCCGGCCGGAATCCTGCATCGCCACATAACGCCGCAAATGAACCTGTCCGGTTTCGATATCGACTTCGACTTCGGCGGCGTGACAAGCATTGGCATAGACCAGGGCGTCCGTCCTGAAATTGGCATTGGCTTCGAGGCCCGGATCGATGCCGGGCGGAAACCCGTAGCCGGGCGCGCCCTGCAACACCCGTGCGAGTTGGCCGAGGCTGACCGCCATCTGCGGCGCGCCGACGACGCGCACCTCGCCGTCCACGAATTCCAGGTCATGTTCGGCGGCCTCGAGCAGGTGGCTCGCCAGTTTGCGCGCCTTGTCGGCGACCGCTTTGGTAGCCAGCAGCACCGACGAACCCGCCGTTACCAGTTGGCGGCTGGCAAAGCCGCCCAATCCGAGCGGAACGACGGCTGTGTCGCCGGCGATGACATCGACCTGGTCGGCGCGGATGCCGAGTTGGTGCGCGGAAATTTGCGCCAAGGCGGTGCACAGTCCCTGACCCATGGCGGCGGCGCCGGTAAACACCGATACGCGCCCGGACGGGGAGATCCGCACCGCCCCGGATTCGAACGGCCCGCGGCCAGTGCCTTTCACCGCATTGGCCAAGCCGATCCCGAGATAGCGACCTTGTGCGCGCGCCTCCCTTTGCCGGGCGGGGAAGTCGCGCCAGCCGATGGCCTCGAGCACCTTCGCCTGGCAGAGCGGATAGTCGCCGCTGTCGTAGACCATGCCCGCTCCGGAACGCGCTTTGATCGGCTTTTCGTACGGCATCTTCTCGGCCGGTATCAGATTCATTTGCCGCAATTCGCCCCGGTCGATGCCGAGCTCCCGGGCGGCCCGATCCATCAGTCGTTCCATGGTGAAGGCGGCCTGCGGATATCCGGCGCCGCGCACTGACGACACCGGCACCTTGTTGGTCAGCGCCACGGTCACCGTCATCCCAAGCGCAGGCACAATGTAAGGTCCGGTGACCGCCGATGCGGAATTGTAAGGCAGGTTGACGTCCTGCAGCGCATAGGCCCCTTGATCATGCTGGATATGGCCGCGAACGGCGCGAAGCTTCCCCGCGGGGTCGAGCGCTATTTCCATGGACCAGTATTGATCGCGCTCCTGCACCGCATTAGTGAAATGCTCGCGGCGATCCTCGATCCATTTGACCGAGTGTCGCAGGAGTTTTGCCGCCGCGACCACGGCCACGTCTTCGGAATAGACGCAGAGTTTCGGGCCGAAGCCGCCGCCGACATCGGGCGTCGCCACACGAAACCGGTTTTCGTCCAATCCCAGCAGCGCCACCAGGGTGTGAAAGAGATCGTGCGCCTTCTGGGTCGATGCCCAGACCACGAGCGAGTCATCGGCGGTGCGGACCTCGGCCAGAATGCCACGTCCCTCGATCGGATGGCCGCCGCCGCGCGTTTGCCAGAGCTCTTCCT
The DNA here is from genome assembly GCA_046714775.1 of Xanthobacteraceae bacterium. Lineage (GTDB taxonomy): Bacteria > Pseudomonadota > Alphaproteobacteria > Rhizobiales > Xanthobacteraceae > VAZQ01. The sequence continues at coordinate 2,966 of JBKKAF010000186.1, forward strand.
TGAAAACGTGAGTGGCCGCGCGGAATTCGGCTTCGACGTCCCCATAGCCGAGCTTGTAGGAATTCACCACGTTTGAACTCAGCTCGCGGCGGACCGTGGGCGAATCCGGCTGTGCGGAGTTACGGCAATCCACCGCCGCCGGCAATATGTCGTAATCCACCTCGACCAAGGCGGCCGCATCCTCGGCGGTGTAGCGGCTGTCGGCGACCACCAGCGCGATCGCTTCACCGACATACGAGACTTCGCCGTCCGCAAGCGCAAACGGCCAGACCCGATCCATGGGCGTGCCGGAGTTGGATTGCCTGACCATGCGACGCCCGGTCATGACCGGGACGAGATCGTCGAGCGTCAACACCGCATGCACGCCGGGTAGCGCCTGCGCAGCACTCCTGGAAAGACTGCGGATGACGGCATGGGCATGCGTGCTCCGCACAAAGGCGGCGTGCAAGACCCCGGGCACCACGATGTCGTCGACAAAGCGCCCTTGCCCGCGCAGCAAGGCTTCGTCCTCGAGACGGGTGATACTGGAGCCGATTAATTGCACGGGGTGCAGCGCCGGTTGAGAGTTATTTGGCGATGGCTTGCGCGGCTTTTTCGAGCACGGGTTTCGGCGTGGCGTAGAGCTCCGCAAGGATTTGTTCGATCCCCTTGGCGGCCAGCGGATTGACGTCCATTCGGAGTTTCTCCGCCTCGGCTAGGAATTCCTTGTCCTTCACCATGGCGTCGAACGCAGTTATCAGCGCAGCCTTGCGGTCGGCGGGAAGCTCCGGCGGTGCCGCGAACGGCCGCGCCATCTCCTGGCTCGCCAGGAACAGCTTGAGGATCTGCAGCTGCTCGGGATCCTTGGTCAGGTCCGTGGCCAAAGGAACGTCCGCGAGTTCAGGCTGCTTCTTGAGCGCGGCCTGGATGATGATGTGGATCTTCTTGTCGGCCATCGAGTTCTGGTGCCGGCTTTTCAAGGTGCTCCACGAAATCCCGCAAAGGCCGTCGACTTCACCGCGTTCCATCGCCAGCGCCGTGTCGTTGGTCCCGTGATAGCCGGTGACCAGCTTTATCTTGGCCCCGAATACATTCTTGTAGAGCAGCGAATAGACGTCCGGATCGGCGCCCGGGCCTTCGCCGCCCAAGGTCACTTCAGCGTTGAGGAAATCCTTCCAGGTTTTTGCCTTTGCGGTGTGCCAGGTGATGCAGGTCGAGACCTCGTTGGTGACGCTGCCCAGCCAGGTGAACTTGGTGCCGTCGAACTGGGCGCTGGCCGGTGTCAGCAACGGCGTGGTTGCGATGGTGCGTCCGAATGTGCCGATTGCGGTGCCATCTTTCGGCGCCGCTGTGTAGATGAATTGCGCGGCACGCAGGCTACCGGCGCCGGTCATGTTCTGCGGGACGATATTCGGTCGGCCCGGAATGTGCTTGCCAAGGTGCCGTCCCACCAGCCGGCCGTAAAGATCGTATCCGCCGCCGACGCTGTAGCCGATGTAGAGATTGATGTTCTTGCCCTTATAAAACTCCTCCACGCTTTGAGCGCGGGCGGCCGGTTCGGTCGCGGCCAGGAGCGCGAGAGTGAGGCCGGGAACGGCAAGGATACGGTTACGCATGAAGGTGATCTCCTGAACGGGACTGGCGCGGCGACTGCCGGTCGCCTGTCACATCGGGGGAAAGATATGCGGAAACTTGGCCTTGAGCTTCGCCCGCAGAATGTCGCTGACGTCGACAACGGTGGGGAAGGTGCCCTTGAGCTTCATGTCGTAGGGGATGCAGGCGTCGATCAAAACCCGGTTGTTGAAGTTGCCCGGCAGAAAAAGCGGATCGCGCTTCGACGCCCAGGCCTTCTGGATCAAGTCGATATCGACCTTCGGATCGAAGCGCGTGCACATCGCCCACAGCACCTGGTCGAGCTCGCCCGCGTCGATGTCCTCATCGACCACCACGGTCCATTTGCCGGCATAGGCGCCGCCCTGGCAGGAGGCGGCGACATGCAGCGCCTGGCGCGCGTGGCCGGGATAGCGCTGGCGGATCTGGATGACGGTGAAGCGGGTGGCGGGGCCGGCTTCATGATTCCAAACCCCGAGCACTTCCGGCACGCCGCAGGCGTCGAGCGATTGCCAGATCTGCGCGGCACCGGCGATGCCCTTGAGCAGGCCGGTTTCGTCGACCGGCTTGTGCTGCGGCGCGCAGCACAGGATCGGATCGTTACGGTAGAGAATGGTCTTCACATTGACGTAGGGCCGCGGCTGGGTGTCGTCGGAATAGTAGCCCATCCATTCGCCGAACGGCCCTTCCGGCCGCACCTGACCCGGCAGGGTCTCGCCCTCCAGCACGATCTCGGCGTCGGCGGGAATCGGGAAGCCGGTATAGGGGCCGCGCACCACATCGATCGGCTCGCCGCGCAAGCCCCCCGCGATGTCGAGCTCGCTGATTTCCGGTAGCGGCGACGATGCCAGCAGGAACAGCAACGGGTCCTGCCCAACGACGATCGCCACCTTCATCGGCTGGCCGCGCTCGAAATGCTTGTCGCGGTGGATGCGGCCGTGCTTGCCCTCGGTGATCTGGCAGCCCACGGTATTGCGGTCGTAGACCTGCGCGCGGTAGGCGCCGAGGTTGAACCAGCCGGAATCGGGATCCTGCGTCATCACGCAGCAGGCGGTGCCGATGTAGCGCGCCTTGTCCTTCTCATGGTGCAGCGGCACCGGGAACTTCAACACGTCGACGGCGTCGCCTTCGAGCACGTTCTGCAGGATCGGCCCGTCGTTGACGAAGCGCGGCGGCAGGGTTTTCAGATTCTGCATGCGCTCGTGATAGCGCTGCACGATATCGACCTTGCGATCCTGCTTGAGCGGCAGGCCAAGCGTGAGCGCCACCCGCTTGATCGAGGAGAAGTGGCCGTAGAGGGTGCGGAACCCTTTCGGATAGCCGGGCACTTCGTCGAACAGGATCGCCGGCGCGGTGCCATTGGAGTTTTCCGTCAGCATCTGGGTGATGCTGCCCATCTCGACGTTCCAGTCAGCCCCGTTAACGCAGAGCAGCTCGCCCATGTTCTGGACCTCGTCGAGCCAGCCGCGCAGGCCGCGATAGCTGACGTGCGACTTCGGGGCGGTATCGGCGAAAGCCATTCCATTCTCCTCGTTCAGGCAGAGGGCCGAATGCGGCAGGTATTGTATTCTTGCAAAGCGATCGTTGTCGAGGAACCAGCCTGTCGCATCGCCCCTGCGAAGCGCTACTCTTTCAGCGCCTCCTCGCGCTTGGTGCGGATCCATGGCGCCGCGACCACCAGCAACAGCACCGCCGAAGCCAGAAGAAAACCCAGGCTGATCGGTTCGTTGATGAAGGTGCTCGGATCGCCGCGCGACAGCAGCAGCGCCCGGCGGAGATTCTCCTCCATCATCGGACCGAGCACGAAGCCGAGGATGAGCGGCGCCGGTTCGCAGTCGAGCTTCAGGCACAGATAGCCGAACACGGCGAAGAAGGCCATGACGAACACGTCGAAGACGTTGCCGTTGATGACGTAGGTGCCGATGCAGCAAAAGGCGATGATCGCTGGAAACAGCAGGCGATAGGGAATCCGGAGAAGGCGGACCCAGACTCCGACCAGCGGCAGGTTGAGGACCACCAGCATGAGGTTGCCGATCCACATGCTGGCGACAATGCCCCAGAACAATTCGGGCCGGTCGGTCATCACGCGCGGGCCGGGCGCAATGCCGTGGATCATCAGCGCGCCGATCATCAGCGCCATGGTGGGATTGGACGGAATGCCCAGCGTCAGCATCGGGATGAATGAGGTCTGCGCGCCGGCATTGTTGGCCGCTTCCGGCGCTGCCACGCCACGGATGTCGCCGTGGCCGAACGCGCGCGGCCGCCTAGCGACCTTCTTTTCCAGCGTGTAGGCGCCAAAGGCCGCCAGCAGCGCGCCGCCGCCCGGCAGCACCCCGAGCAGGGAGCCAAGGGCCGTTCCGCGCAGGATCGACGGCACGCAGCGGCCGATGTCCTGCAGGCTCGGCCATATCCGCCCGATCTTATCCGTGACCACCACCGCCGCCGCCTGCCGCTGCTCGAGATTGTAGGCGACTTCGGCAATGCCGTAGATCGCCATCGACAGCGCCACGAACTCGATGCCGTCGGCGAGCCCCTGGAAACCGAAGTCGAAGCGCCGGATGCCGGAATTCACGTCGCTGCCGGCAAGGCCCAGCAGCAATCCCAGGACGACCATGGCAATGGCTTTGACCACCGAGCCGCGCGCCAGCACGATTGCGGCGATCAGGCCGCAGACCATGAGCGAGAAATACTCCGCCGGACCGAATTGCAGCGCGATCGCCGCTAGGGGAGGCGCCGCCACCATGATCAGCAGCGTTGCCACGCAGCCGGCAAAGAACGATGCAATGGCCGCGATACCGAGCGCCGGGCCGGCGCGGCCCTGACGGGCCATCTGGTGGCCGTCAATGGTGGTGACCACCGACGAGGCCTCGCCCGGAATATTGACCAGGATGGCCGTGGTCGAGCCGCCGTACTGGGCGCCATAGTAGATGCCCGCCAGCATGATCAGTGCGGAGACCGGCTGCAGTGTGAAGGAAATCGGCAGCAGCATCGCCACCGTGGTCACCGGCCCGATGCCCGGTAGGACGCCGACCAGCGTTCCCAAAAGCACGCCGAGGAAGCAGTAACCGATATTCTGAAAGGTGAGCGCGACCGAAAAGCCGATGCCGATGTTGGGGAGGAGGTCCACGGATCAGCCCAAGAATTCCGGCCAGAGCGGCAGCGGCAGCTTCAAGAGAAGGACGAAGACCGCCCAGGAAAAGGCAGCCAGGACCAGCGCGAGTGCGATGAACTCGACAGGACGGGATTCGCGGCTCGCCAGCGCTGACACGACAACGACCACGATCAACGAGATCACGAGGCCCAGGCGTTGGATCAGGATCCCGAACAGGACCGATCCGGCAACGATAATCGCGAGCGGGAGCACCTGGATCTTGCCGACGGCCTCACCCGTGAGCACCAAGGACCGCGCAATTAGAACAAGTCCGAGACCGCCCAAAACTCCGCCCAGCAGCATCGGAAAGTAGCCGGGACCCATACGCCCGGCGGTCCCCAGCGAATAGCCGCGGGCGGTCAGCATTGCCACCGCGGCAAAGGCCAGGAACATTATCCCCGACCAGAAATCCTTTGGTGCGCGGATGGTCATGGGGTCGCCTTCTCGCGCCAAATCTCAGCGTGCCGATCTCTGCCAGCGAGGAGAACCGCCGGCCTTTCAATTCGGCTTGATGCTGCCGTCGGTAATGACCTTCTTCCACTTGCCGAATTCGGACTGCAAAAATTCCGCGCCTTGCTGCGGAGTGGTGCCGCGTGGCTCGACGCCTACTTTGGCAAGTGCGGTCTTCACATCCGGGTTCTGCAATGTCTTGAGGATGGCGGCATTGAGCTTGGCCAGCACATCCGGCGGAAGGCCTGCCGGCGCGAAAATGCCGAGCCACAGGTCCACCTCGAAGCCTTTCAAGCCAGCCTCATCCACGGTCGGAAGATCGGGATAGACGGCGGAACGCTTGTTTCCGGTGGTGGCGATGGGCCGCACACGGTTGTCGGTGGTGAACGGCAACGCGCCCGCGATGCTTGAGAAGGCGAACTGCACTTTGTTGGCCATCATATCGGGATAGGACTGGCCGATGCTGCGGTAAGGCACGTGCTCGGCCTGGATGCCGGTGCGCTGCTTGAACAACTCGCCGGCAAGATGCGGCGTGGTGCCGATGCCGGCCGAGGCGAAGTTGAGTTTTCCGGGATTGGCCTTGGCGTGAGCGACCAATTCATCGATTGTCTTCACCGGCAACTGCGGCGCGACCACGACCACTTCCGGCGACGTGCTGACGATCGCGACGGTCTGCAACTGCTTGAACAGGTCGTAGGGCATGCTCGGTTGCAGCGTCGGATTGATGACGATGGCCGGATCCATGATGACGAGGGTATAGCCGTCGGGCGCCGACCGGGCGACGGTGTCGGTGCCGGTGATGCCGCCGGCGCCGGGGCGGTTCTCGGCAACCACCTGTTGTCCGAGCGGCTCGCTCATATGCTGAGCGAGGGTGCGGCCGACATAGTCGATGATGCCGCCGGGAGAATAGGGCAGCACCAACTTGACCGGTTTATTGGGATAGGCCTGCGCGCCGGCGCTGGTGGCGGTGAGCGCCGCGAGCGCGGGCCCGATAAGCAGGGCGATCAATGATCTCGATGTCATCACGATGTTCTCCGTCGATCTGGCGTCACGGGGACGCGGCGGGCGGGGCAATCCTACTTGGCGGGCGGTGGAATTTGAATGAGCTCGGCGATTTGCTCTTTCGACAGCGGCGCCGCCAGCACCTTGAAGGTGATGGCATCCTGGGTGATCGCGTCGATGCCGGAGACGCGGTCCGGCTGCAGCGCCGCTTTCGGCAGGAACTCGTCGCGGATGCGAGCGGCGAGCTTCTCCGACACTTTGCCGTATTGCGCGTAATGTTTGATGCCGTCCGGATTGCCGTAAAGGAAGTCGTAGCTCTCGCGGTAGGCGCGCATGAAGCGGACGAACACGTCCTTGCGCTCGGCCAGCGCTTTTGCATTGACGATGTGGACGCGAACCGTTTGGTCGCGGGTCGAGGGCGCGTCACTGCCGCGCGCGATGATGCGGATCTTGCCGTCTTCCAACTGCTGGATGCCGAACGGCGGCGAAGCCCAGCCCACGTCGATCTGGCCAGACATCGCCTGGGTGATCGTCACCGCGGCGGCGCCGCTGGCGACCGGCCTGGTGTTGACCCCGAAATGCTTGATCAGCGCGAGCAGGGTGGTGTGCGTGGAAGCCCCGGTGGTGGAATAGCCGGCGGTCTTGCCGTCGGTGTCCTTGAAGCTCTTGATCGGAGAATCCGCCGGAACGTACCAATAGAGATCGCTGGTGCCGGTGGCGCCCGCCGCCAGGATGCGCACCGGCGCGCCTTTGGAGAATGCCCCGAGCACGGCCGCGGTGCCGGCCGCGACGCCGATGTCCACGCTGCCGGAAATCACCGCTTGCATGGTTTCGCCGCCGCCCTGGGTATAGAGCAATTCCAGCGTCAATCCGTGCTTCTTGAAAATGCCGGCGCGCTGGCCGACCTCGGGAATGCTGGTGTCCCAATTGCCGGGAGCCCCGACCGCCAATTTCAAATGATCCTGGGAAGCGGCGGGGAACGAAACCAGCGCCAAACCCGCAAGCGCTGCGAACCGCGATATCCTTCGCAAGCAATCCATCATCCTTCGCCTCGCAGGCCATCGGCAATGGGCAGTCGGAACAGCTTAGCCAGGACCGTACCAAAATCAAAATTTTTCCAATTTTTGAACGCGCCTAAAGCGACGGGGAAGCGCGGGAACTCGGTCGCTGGATGCGGACCGGCTGTGCCTTGCGTTGCACATTATCGCTATCGGCGCGGTCAGCCTCTGTCTCGCAGCAGCGCCCGCAGCCGCGCCGGGGTCACCGGCAGGCGCGTGACGGCGCCCGGCCGCCCGATGGCGTCGTCAATGGCCGAGGCAATGGCGGCGCCGACCGCGTTGATGCCGCCTTCGCCGGCGCCTTTGAGGCCAAGCGGATTACGCGGGCTGGGCGCATCCTCGGTCAACAAGACATCGACCGGGGGCGCATCGCTCGCGGTCGGCATCAGGTAGTCGGCGAACGTCACCGAAAGCGGTTCGCCTTGCTCGTTGTACAGAAACTCCTCGGACAAGGCGCCGCCGAGCCCCTGAATGCATCCGCCGACCAGCTGGCCCTCCACCAGCACCGGATTGACGGCGCGCCCGACGTCATAGGCGATCAGATAGCGCTCGACCTTGACCGCTCCGGTTTCGCGGTCGACGCACACAACGGCGATATGAACGCCGTAGGGATAGGTCATGTGCTCGGTGTGAAACCATCCCTCCGCCGCAAGTCCCGGCTCCCGCCCTTTCAAGATCTCGGACCCGGCAGCAAGCTTTTGTGCGATCTCCCCGAGATCGAGGGAAGGGCCAGACGACATGTCTTTGCGGAGCACGCGGCCTTCTGAGATCGTCAGGTCGTCGGCCGGGGTCTGCAGCAGCTGGGCGGCCATCTCCAATGCGAGCGCCCGCACCTTCAAAGCCGCGACATGGGTCGCCGATCCGGTCATGACGGTGGCGCGCGTCGCATGCGCCCCGATGCCGTGCGCGATGCGATCGGTGCGGCCATGCACGACGCGGATGCGCCGATAGTCGACGCCAAGCGTTTCGGCACAGATTTGCGCGATCACGGTCTCAAAGCCCTGGCCGAGCGACGCGCCGCCGGTGACGACTTCCACATCGCCGCTCGGATCGACAGCGATTTTCACGCCGTCCTTGGGACCGAGACCGCTCTTCTCGACGAACATGGCAAGTCCGGCGCCGGCCGCTTCGCCATTTTTGCGCCGGGCGGCCAGCGACGCTTGCAGTTTGGCCCATTCGACGGCGGCGAGCGCCTTGTCGAGCAGCCCGGCATAGTCGCCTGAGTCCAGCACCACCTCGTCGCCCAGCGTATGGAGCGGCCGCTCGAACGGCATTTCCGATTTGTCGATCAAGTTTCTGCGGCGCACTTCAACCCGATCGATGCCGATCTTTGCGGCGATCGCATCGAGCAACCGCTCGCGCACGAATGTGCTTTCATAGCGCCCAGGCGAACGATAGGTCGCCGCGGGGGTCTTGTTGGTCAACCGATAATGCCCGGCGGCGCGGTAATTGGGGATGCGATAGGGGCCGGGCAGCATTCCCGCGGTGAGATCGACCACGCGCGCGCCATGGGTGCGTACATAGGCGCCCTGGTCGTGGAAGAACACGTCGTCCATGCCAAGGATGCGCCCCTCGGAATCGATCGCGGCACGAATGCGGTGCCTCTGCTGGCGCGAGTGGTTGGTCGCAACCAGATGTTCCTGGCGGTCCTCGATCCACTTGACCGGCCGGCCAAGGCGCATGGCGCCGAGGCAGACCAGGACGTCTTCGGGGTAGAGCTCACCGCGCACGCCGAAGCCGCCGCCGACATGGCCTTCGAATAAATGTACCGACGACAGCGGCCTTCCGAGAATTTTTGCAATCTGCTCGCGATTGCGGTGCGGCACCTTGGCGGCACCATGAAGCTCCAGCATGTCCGCTCCGGAATCGTAACGTGCGATGGCGCCGCGCGTCTCGATCGGCACACCGGAATGGCGCCCGATCGACAGGTCGAGCTGCACGCTGGCATGGGCGGATCGGAATGCCTGCTCGATGTCGCCGTATTCTTTGGTGATGACCATCGGCTCGGTCGAGAGACCCGGCTCATACTCGCCGGGATCGTCAGCGGCCGACAGCACCGGCCGTAGCGCGTCCAATTGAATGGACACCTGCTCGGCGGCGTCTTCGGCCTGATAGGCATCCTCCGCGAACACGACCGCGACCGGCTCGCCGACATATCTCACATATCCGCGTGCCAATAACGGCTGCCGGTAGGGAACGAGCGGTTCCACGCGGTCGTCGCGAAAATCGATCGGCGAAAGCTCGGCGATGTCATTGCCGGTCCAGACGGCGACAACGCCGGGACACGACACAGCTTTGGTCACATCGACGCCGGAGATCCGGCCGTGTGCGACGGGCGAGCGGACAACACGCATATGGAGCTGCCCGGGAAACGAGACATCGGCCGCGAACAGTCCCTGACCCAGCACCAGGGGAGGGTCCTCAAGGCGGGGGACGGACGCACCGATGAGATTCGTGCGCTGTTTCAAATGGTCCTGCACCCAAATTGTCCTGCGACTATTCCGCGGCCTGACGCAGCGTCGGCAGTTGGGCGATGGCGCCGGCCAGCGCCGCGCCGGTCTCGTCGGCCTGTGCCGCTTTCCGCAGCGTCGCAAAGCGTACGGCAGCGTCCGGCCCGCCGCTGAGGTGCGGCAGCACGCGCATCAGCGTTTCAAATCGTTCAAGCCCGCGTTCGTGGGTATCGCCATAGCCGCGCACGAGGTTACGGGCCTCGGCCACTTCCGCGGCCAGCAGGTAATCGACGGCCGCCGTGCGGCGCACAGTTTCGAGCCATTGGTCGAGGCGCGCCTGCTCGGTGACAAACCGGAGCGAGCGCGGACGCCACGGCTTCATCGCCGCCACCAGGTAAAGCAGCAGGAAACCTCGGATCGACGTCGTCTTCACCACGCGGCCGGAGCCGGTCATGCGTCCAAGCAGCGACCGCGCCCACTTAGTCCGCAGCAGCCAGCGTCCGAGGCCGGCCGGCAAAGTGTCGGCGATCTCCTGCGTGCGCGGGTGCAGATACTCGGAAATATCGAGCAGCTGGCCATCGGCCAGCCGCACTTCTTCGCGCACGCGCGCGAAACGCGATGGGCGAATTTTCAGCTCGGCGACCCGGACCGTGTCCTCGTAGGCCATGCCGAGCGCCAGTTGACGCGCGGTCTCGGCCAGCACGCGGCCGGTTCCGTCGCCACGCTGGTGTTCGATCTCGATGAAGGGCCGCAGGCGCGCAAGATAAAGCAGCGCATAGTCCCTATCCTGATAATCGGCGACCCGCTCGAGGCCGGCGCGCACGATCGAGACAGCCGGCTCCGGGCAATCCGGCGGCACGTCCGCATGCAACACGGAGAGGGCAGCGGTATCGGCAACATTCGCTTGCTGTGCCGCCGGCTTGTTCGGCGTCTGGCCGCTCGCCGCCGCCTCGAAGCCGGCAGCGAAGGCCATCAGGCTGCGCTCGACGCCGACGCCGCCGCGGCGGATCGCAGCCTCGAAGGCCTGCCGGGGGAACGGCAGCGCCTGCGCTCCCGCCAGCGAGCCGAACATCACGGCGCTGATCACGCTGCCGGTGGCCTCGGCGATCGCCGCCATGTCGAATGCGATCAGGCGCTTGGCCGCGGCCTCGCATCCTTCGAGCAGCGCCGTTTCGCTCACGCGCCCGTCCGCCAGCGCGATCTTCTCGGTCATCGTATAGACCCGGTGGGTCGAGGTGATCAGCGTGGTGCGGTCCGGCGTCACGAACTCCCGTTGTATGGCGCGGCCCGCCTCCATCAGTTCGGAGGCGATCACGATATCGACGTCTCCCGGCATCGGAATCAGCGCCAGCACCGGCGCCTTGCCGGCCGCGGCGGCGGCCGCGCGCGGAAACAGTTCCAGATAGTAGTTGGTCGCGCCGGTACGCTGGGCCACGCCCGGCACCGACGTGGTCTGCACGATGTAGCCGCCGCGTTCGGCGAGATCGACGATCCATTCCGCCAGCACGCCGCCGCCTTCGCCGCCCATGGCGAAAACGGCGATATTGATCGATCGGTTCGGCATGTTGACGTCGGCCACGGGCTTAATCCGTCGGCTCAGGTCGGTACGAGTTGGCGGCGTACCAGGCGGCGTTGCAGCGGTCCGATGACGCTCGCGCGTAGGCGCGCCCGGAAGCGATCCCAGGCGGTCGGATTGTTGATGATCGAGGCGCGATAGAACGACGGGCACAATACCGCCGCGTGGGCCAGCTCCCCGCATAATCCGCAGCCGACGCAGGAGTCGATCACCTTCGTGATCGGGTCTTTGCGCAACGGGTCCGGGTTCGGCGCCAGGGTGAGCGAGGGGCAGCCGGACAGCCGGATGCAGGAATGGTCGCCGGTGCAGGTCTCGGCATCCACCCCGAAGCGGTCGCGCACCACGCGCTGGCCCGCGCCGATCGCCTTGTTCATCAGCGGGCGGACGCGCCGCTGCTTGTTCAGCATGCATTCGGAATCGGCGATGATGACCTTCGGCCCCTTGATGGGCGTGGTCAGCGCTTCCTTCAACGTGTCGCGCATCTTGGCGATGTCATAGGTGCGCGTGAGCGTGCGCACCCATTTCACGCCGACCCCGCGCACCGCCTTCTCGATCGAATTCTTGGTGGAGCGGGTGGTGCTGGCGGCCGCCGATGACAGCAGATCCTGGCCGCCGGTGGCGGCCGAATAGCCGTTGTCGACAATGATGTGAACATTGTCGCTCTTGTTGAACACCGCATTGCCGATGCTGGAGGCGAGGCCGTTATGCCAGAGACCGCCGTCGCCGATGATGGCAATGGCGCGCTTATCCGCATCGGCATGGAACGCGGACGCGCCAGCGCCGCCCAGGCCATAGCCCATGGTGGTGTTGCCGATATTGAACGGCGGCAGCACGGAGAACAGGTGGCAGCCGATGTCGCAACTTACGTGATGCGGCCCAAGCTCGCGCTCGACCAGTTTCATGGCCGCGAAGATGGGACGCTCGGGACAGCCGGTGCAGAATGCCGGCGGCCGCCCATGCACGTGCTCGGAAATTGCCTGCTGCGCCTTTTCCCGTCGCGCTTGCGCCGCGTTGTCGCTGGCGCCGGCTGCCGGGTCCAGCAGGTCCGGCCGGTGGTTGGCGATGAACTTGCGGATGCCGTCGCGCAGGACCGCGCCGACATATTCTCCTGCCATCGGCAGGACATTCTTGCCGTCGACGCGGGTCTGCAAATCGGCGCGCCGCAGGATGGTGTTCACCGACTGCTCGATGAATTCCGGCTGCCCTTCCTCGACGATCAAAATTGCCTTCTTGCCGGCGCAGAACCGGACGAATTCCTTGTCGACCAGCGGATAGGTGACGTTGAGGACATAGAGCGGAATACGGCTGTCGCCGAAGGCGTCGGCAAGGCCCAGAAGCTGCAGCACGCGAACCGAATTGTTGTACATGCCGCCTTGCATGACGATACCGATGTCGGCTGCGTCTTCGGCGAAGAACTCGTTGAGCCCGTGCTGCTGGATGAACGCGACCGCGGCGGGCCAGCGGCGCTCGACCTTGTCCTTCTCCTGCGCATAGGTGGCGGGCGGCAGCGGAATGCGATTGATGTTACGCACCGGCCGGTTCATCGCGTCTTTCAGTGTGAAAGTGGCGCGCACATTATCCTTGGCGACAAAGCTGCCGTAGACGTGGCAGGCGCGGATGCGCAGTTCCAGCATCACCGGCGTGTTCGACGCCTCCGACAGTTCGAAGCCTTTTTCCACCGCGCGCACGACCGATGGCAGATTGGGTCGCGGATCGAGCAGCCAGATCTGCGACTTCATGGCGAAGGCATGGCTGCGCTCCTGCATGATGGAGGCGCCCTCGCCATAGTCCTCGCCGACGATGATGAGCGCGCCGCCGGTCACGCCGCTGGAGGCCAGGTTGGCGAGCGCGTCGGATGCGACATTGGTGCCGACAGTCGATTTGAAGGTCACGGCGCCGCGCAACGGATAGTTCACCGAGGCCGCAAGCGTTGCCGCGGCGGTCGCCTCGTTGGCGCTCGACTCGAAGTGAATGCCGAGCTCGTCCAGGACGTCGTCGGCGTCCGTGAGCACGTCCATCAGGTGGGAGACCGGCGCGCCCTGGTAGCCCGCGACATAAGACACGCCGGACTGCAGCAGGGCCTTGGTCACCGCCAGGATGCCTTCGCCGCGAAATTCCTCGCCGGCGCCGCACCGCAGGGTCTTGACCTCTTGCTTGAACGAGCGTTCTGCCATGGCCTTCCAATTCCGCAGGAGTGAGGGAATACGACGCACGCCGCTTGCGATCTTAGGAAGCTATACTAACATCCCGGCTGCTCAGCGGCCATGGTCGCAATGCCAGGTTCGAGGCTAACAAGGCCTCAGTCGACACGGGGGGAAGCTATGAAAAAGACGCCGATCTTCATCCTTTTGCTGGCCCTGACAGGCAGCGCCAGCGCCCAGGAAGTGACCCTGCGGGCGGTTTCAGCCTTTGCCGAGGGCACGCAGTTCTCCAAAGGCTTCGAGCGCTTCATCGAAAAGGTGAATGCCGACGGCAAGGGCGTGCTCAAGATCAATTACATCGGCGGTCCGCGCGCGATGCCGCCGTTCGAGGTCGGCAACGCCGTGCGCGGCCGCGTGGTGGACATCGCGAACGTGACCGGTGCGTTCTACACCAACCTGATGCCGGAGGCCGATTCCGGCAAGCTGCTCAACAAGCCGATGAGCGAGCAGCGCAAGAACGGCACCTGGGCCTATTTCAACGAGGTCCTCAACAGCAAGCTGAATTCATATTATCTCGCGCGACAATTCCAGAACGTGCCGTTCCACATCTACCTCAACAAGAAGATCGACAAGATCGATTTCACCGGTCTCAAGATCCGCGTCACCCCGGTCTATAAAGATGTGGTCGAGACGCTCAAGGGCACGGCGATCACCACCGCGCCGGGCGAGGTCTATACCGCGCTCGAGCGTGGTGTAGTCGACGGCTATGGCTGGCCGGTAAGCGGCATCTTCGATCTCGGTTGGGACAAGGTCACCAAGTTCCGCATGGAGCCGGGATTTTACGGCGCCGAAGTCGGCATCCTGGTCAATCAAGACACTTGGAAGAGCCTCAACGACGCCCAGCGCAAGGTGTTGACCGACGCGGCGCTCTGGCTCGAGTCTCTCGACGGCGAAAACCTCGAGGTCAACAAGAGCGAGCTCGACCGCCAGACCAAGGCCGGCATTCAGCCACTCGACTTCGGGCCGGAGGAGTCGAAGCGCTTTCTCCAGGTCGCCAATGACTCCGCCTGGAACGCCATCATCAAGAGCGCTCCGGCCACCGGTCCCAAGCTCCGGCAACTCGCGGGCAATTGACGCGCGATACACCGGGCGGCGCGCGGCCTTTAGACGCGCCGCCGTTCAGGCTTGAAGGGCTGCCATGCAGAGATTGTCCGCGGCATTTGGGCGGCTGTTTCAAATGCTCGCTCAAATAGCGGCTCTGATCCTGCTAGCGATGGTCGTGATCGTGACCGCCGACATCTTGCTGCGCAATCTGACGCGCACGGGATTCGCCTGGTCCAACGAAGTCTCGGAATACGCGCTCTACTTCATCACACTGTTGACAGCGCCGTGGCTGTTGCGGCGTGGGCAGCATGTGCGTCTGGATCTTGCGCTCACGCTGATACCGCCGCGCATCGCCTGGTTGCTGGAAGCGCTGGGCGATCTTCTCGGGCTGGCGGTTTGCGTCGTGCTCGTCCGCTTCGGCGCCGTCATGGCGCATGACAGCTGGCGCTCGGGCTCGATCACCATCAAGAACCTGGTGTTTCCGGAATGGTGGCTGCTGGCGCCGCTGCCGATCGTGTTTGCGTTTCTGGCGATCGAATTCGCCTTCCGCTTCGATCGCCTGCTCCGGGGCGAGCGGACCCGCCGTATCGAAGCGACCTCGGTCAGCTGAGAGAAGAGCCGATGACGTGGGTCGCGGCCAGTGTGCTTCTGTTCGGCGGCCTCGTTGCGGTCATGGCGACCGGGCTCCCGGTCGCCTTTGCATTTCTTGCCGTCAACATCCTGGGCGCCCTGGCTTTTCTTGGCGGCGAGCCGGGGCTCGTGCAGCTGGCGCGCAACGCCGTGCAATCGGTGACCAGTTTCTCGCTCACGCCGATTCCGTTTTTTATCCTGATGGGCGAGGTGCTGTTCCACACCGGCGTCGCGCTCAAGGCGATCGATGCTTTTGCGCTGCTGATCCGTCGCGTTCCGGGGCGCCTGGCGGTCATTGCCATCGTGGCAGGAACCGTGTTCTCGGCGATTTCCGGTTCGACCATCGCCACCACCGCACTGCTCGGCAGCCTGATGCTGCCGACAATGCTGCAACGGGGCTACGAGCCGCGCATGGCGATGGGGCCGATCATGGGCATCGGCGGCGTCGATATGCTGATCCCGCCGTCGGCTCTGGCCGTGCTGCTCGGAAGTCTGGCAGGGATTTCGATTTCGGGATTGCTCATCGGCGGGATCGTGCCCGGGCTGATGCTGAGCGTGCTGTTCGTCGGCTACATCATCACGCGCGCGGCGCTCAATCCGGCGCTGGCGCCGGACGGGCCGTTGGAGACGCTGCCGAGCGGCGCGGCGCGCTGGATCCCGTTTTTCGTCCACGTCGTGCCGTTGCTATTCATCTTCGGCGTGGTGATCGGCGCCATGTCCGCGGGCTGGGCTACGCCAACCGAGGCCGCGGCGCTCGGCGCGGCCGGCACGATTGTCGCCGCCGCCGCCTATCGCAGCCTGACGCCGGCAAATCTGATGAAGGCGCTGACCGGAACGGTGGCCGTTTCCGGCACGATCCTGTTCATCATCATCGGCGCAACGACGTTCGCGCAGGTATTGAGCTTTTCCGGCGCCACCAACGGCATCATCGCCCTGGTCACCGGTCAGGGTTTCTCCGCCAATGTCGTGATCATCGGCATGATGCTCATCCTGCTGTTTCTCGGCTGCTTCGTCGATCAAGTCAGCTTGATGCTCATTACGCTGCCGTTCTTCATGCCGCTGGTGATCAGCCTCGGCATCGACCCGGTCTGGTTCGGCGTGCTGTTCCTGATCTGCATGCAGCTCGGCCTGCTCACGCCGCCCTTTGGCCTTCTTCTCTTTACGATGAAGGGCGTGGCGCCGCCGCACATCGCCATGAACGATATCTTCCGGGCGGCCTTGCCCTATGTCTGGTTTGGGATGGCGGTTCTTCTGCTGGTCTTTCTTTGGCCGCCACTGGCGACCTGGCTCCCCGGCCTGTTGGTCGATCGCTAGGCTCGCGTCCGGAGCTTCTCCGAGGTCAGGTCATCAGCGTGCGGAATGCCGGCTCGATCGGGGCGCCACGGATGCCGGTGGGGCTCCAGAGCGCCCAGGCGCGGACCTCAAAGCCTTCCGCTATCAGCGACGCGCCGACTGACAATCTGTAGGCAACGCGAAATCGTCGATCGCTCCACTCGGAAATCTCCGCCGCAATGATCAGCTCGTCGTCATAGCGTGCCGGCGCCCGGAAGGTCGTGCCGATATCGACCACGGGCGTGATCGCGCCGTGTCGTTTCTTCAGTTCGCGTTGGCTCAAGCCGATGCTCCGCAGCCAGCGCTGGTAGGTGCAGTCCATCCAGTAGAGAAAGTTCGGATAGTAGACGATACCGGCTTCGTCACAGTCGCCCCACTCGACCGTGAAGCGGGTCTCAAACGGCATCGGCAGCCTCCCCGTGTCCACCATCCCGATATCGCACATATCGCAAGACGCCGCACCCGCGGGAAGGGGGATGCGGCGGAGGGAGCGGGGGAGCTTTGACGTTTGCAGCTATTTGCGCGGCGGGAGCAATTGGATGACTTCGCCCAATTGCTGCTTGGTCAATGGTTGCGGGAGATATTTCAGGGTCACGGCCTCGGTGAGAAGCTCGTCAAGGCCCTTGATTTCGTCCGGCAGCAGCATGGTCTTGGGATAGAACTCCCTGACCTTGCGGGCCACCTGTTCGGTGGTCTTGTTCGATGCAGCAAAATCCCGCAGCGGCTGCGGATTGTCGCTGTACATCAGGTCGACCGCCTCGCGGCGTCCGTCCATGAATTTTTGCAGGGCATCTTTCTTCGTCGCCAGCGCATTCGCATTGGTGACGATCACGCGGATGGTCTGGTCGCGCACCGCGCGTATGTCGTTACCGCGGAAAATGATGCGAATCTTGCCTTCCTCGATCTCCTTGAGACCAAACGGCGGCGACGCCCAGCCGATGTCGATCTGTCCCGTCATGACGGCGGTCAAGGTTGCCGCCGGACTGCCGGTGGCGACCGGCCTGGCCTTTGAATTGTGCTCTGCCATGAAGGCG
>JBKKAF010000187.1:0-5518 GCA_046714775.1 Xanthobacteraceae bacterium
AACGGTACCAGCACGACCACCGCCAGAAAGAACAGCACGCCAATGAATGCGCCGCCGCCGGCGCGCATAGCGAGCCGCATGTCGCGAAGCAGCAGGGCGGAAAGCGCGGTCATGGGGTCTTTCCGAGCGTGAGCGTTTGTGCGCCGTCAATCGGGATCGGGTCGTGAGCGGCCGCGAGGATCAGGCCGCCGCCGGCAAGATGGCTGCGCATGAGATCGGCCAGCATGCGCTGGCCGGCGGCGTCGAGCGCAGACGTGGGCTCGTCCAGCAGCCAGATCGGGCGCCGCACGGCGAGCAGGCGCGCGACCGAGAGCCGCCGCCGCTGCCCGGCGGACAGACAGGCGGCGGGCAGCGCGGCGATCCCATCGAGCCCGACGGCGGCAAGGGCAACGTCCAGCCCGCCGTCGCCGCCGCCCAGAAACCGTGTCCAGAAGGCGAGGTTCTCGGCGACCGAGAGCGACGGCTTGAGAGCGTCCTGGTGGCCGAGATAGTGCGCCTGCTCGCCGATGGTCAGTTCGGGATCGCCGCCCGTCAGCGACAGCCGCCCGCCGGTTTGGCGCAGCAGGCCGGCCACTAGGCGAAGCAGCGACGATTTGCCCGCCCCGTTGGATCCGCTGACCAGGAGCGCCCCGCCCACCCCGACCGCAAAATCGAGGCCGGAAAAGACCTCGCGCCCGCCCCGCCTGCAGTCCAGACCGGACGCCGCCAATTGCATCATTTCGGGGCCTCCCGGCCCGCTCCGCAGCGGGTCATCCACCGGATCGGCCACACAAAATCGGCCATTTCCTACCCTTGTTGTTGACGAGCGTCGATTGTCTGGAATGGGACGCGAAAAGACCTTATAAGCCCGATTGTTCCGCGCATCCGCGCGAACCTCACGACTGGCGGATAGGACTGCTTCCGGTATTATTTTACCTTACCCTTGACCCCCTATCATACCGCCGGCGGGAAAGAGTCATTCGAATGTCGCTCGACAGTTTCAGGTGCTGCAAATCCCTCAAAGTCGGCAGCAAGACCTACGCCTTTTACAGCCTGGCGGCGGCCGAGAAGAATGGCCTGAAAGGTATTTCGCGGCTGCCGTTCTCGATGAAGGTGTTGCTGGAAAATCTGCTGCGCCATGAAGACGGCCGCTCGGTCACCAAGGAAGACATCCAGGCCACCGCGCAGTGGCTGAAGACCAAGACCTCCGAGCGCGAGATCGCGTTCCGGCCGGCGCGCGTGCTGATGCAGGATTTCACCGGCGTGCCCGCCGTGGTGGATCTCGCCGCCATGCGCGACGCCATGAAAATGCTGGGCGGCGATCCGAAGAAGATCAATCCGCTGGTCCCGGTCGATCTGGTCATCGACCATTCGGTGCAGGTCAACTTCTTCGGCAACAGCGGCGCGTTCAAAAAGAACGTCGACGAGGAGTACAAGCAGAATCGCGAGCGCTACCAGTTCCTCAAATGGGCGCAGCGTTCGTTCGAGAATTTCCGCGTCGTACCGCCGGGCACCGGCATCTGCCACCAGGTCAATCTCGAATATCTGGCGCAGACGGTCTGGACCAAGAAGGACAAGGTCAAAGTCGACGGCAAGGTAGCGGTCGCCGAGGTCGCCTATCCGGACACGTTGCTCGGCACCGACTCGCACACCACCATGGTCAACGGTCTGTCGGTGCTGGGCTGGGGCGTCGGCGGCATCGAGGCCGAGGCCGCCATGCTCGGCCAGCCCTATTCGATGCTGCTGCCCGAAGTGATCGGCGTGAAGCTGTCGGGCAAATTGAAGGAAGGCGTCACGGCGACCGATCTCGTGCTCACCGTCACCCAGATGCTGCGCAAGCGCGGGGTGGTCGGCCGCTTTGTCGAATTCTTCGGCCCCGGTATCGCCAATCTCTCGATCGCCGACCGCGCCACCATCGGCAACATGGCGCCGGAATACGGCGCCACCTGCGGCTTCTTCCCGATCGACGAGGACACGCTGCAATATCTGCGCGACACCGCCCGCTCGCCCGACCGCATCGCGCTGGTCGCCGAATATGCCAAGGCGCAGGGCATGTTCCACACCAAGAGCACGCCCGACCCGGTATTCACCGACGTGCTCAAGCTCGAACTGGCGCAAGTCGAGCCGTCGCTTGCCGGTCCTAAGCGCCCGCAGGACCGCATCGCGCTCAAGGAAGTGAAAGCCGGCTTCACCCAGTCGATGGAGAAGGATTTCGGCAAGGGCGGCATCAGCGGCGGCAAGGACACATTCGCGCTGCACCCCTCGCTCGGCGCGGCGCAGGAAAAGAGCTTCGCCAAGGCCGGCCCGATGAAGCGGGTACCGGTGGAAGGCCGCGACCATGATCTCGGCCACGGCGACGTGGTGATCGCCGCCATCACCTCCTGCACCAACACGTCGAATCCGAGCGTGATGATCGGCGCCGGCCTGCTGGCGCGCAAGGCGGTGCAGAGGGGACTCACCGTCAAGCCATGGGTGAAAACCTCGCTCGCGCCCGGCTCGCAAGTGGTCGCGGAATATCTCGACAAGTCCGGCTTGCAGAAGGACCTCGACAAGCTCGGCTACAATCTCGTCGGCTTCGGCTGCACCGCCTGCATCGGCAATTCAGGCCCACTGGCGCCGGAGATTTCCAAGGCGATCAACGACCAGGATCTGGTCGCCGCCGCAGTGCTGTCGGGCAACCGTAATTTCGAAGGCCGCATCAATGCCGACGTGCGGGCGAACTATCTTGCCTCGCCGCCGCTGGTGGTGGCCTATGCGCTCGCCGGCTCGATGTATGCCGATCTGGTGAAGCAGCCGATCGGCACCGACAACAAAGGCAAGAAGGTTTTCCTGAAGGACATCTGGCCGACCAGTCGCGAGGTCGATGCGGTGGTGCGCAAGACCATCAACCGGCAGATGTTCGCCAGGAAATATGCCGACGTGTTCAAGGGCGATGCGCACTGGCGCCAGATCAGCGTGAAGGGCGGCCTGACCTATGCCTGGGATAAAAAGTCGACCTATGTGCAGAACCCGCCGTATTTCGCCGGCATGGGGCGCACACCGCCGGCGATCCACGACGTCGTCGATGCGCGCGTGCTCGGGCTGTTCCTCGACTCGATCACCACCGACCACATTTCGCCGGCCGGGTCGATCAAGGTCGATTCGCCCGCCGGAAAATATCTGATCGCCCACAAGGTCAAGCCGGTCGATTTCAATCAATACGGCACGCGCCGCGGCAATCACGAGGTGATGATGCGCGGCACCTTCGGCAATATCCGGCTGAAGAACCAGATGGTGCCGGGCGTCGAAGGCGGCGTAACCATCCACTATCCATCACGTCAGCGCATGGCGATGTACGACGCGGCCATGCGCTATCAGGCGGAGCGCATACCGCTGGTGGTGTTAGCCGGCAAGGAATACGGCACCGGCTCGTCACGCGACTGGGCAGCCAAGGGCGTGAGCCTGCTCGGCGTGCGCGCGGTGGTGGCGCAGTCGTTCGAACGCATTCACCGCTCCAACCTGATCGGTATGGGGGTGCTGCCGCTGGTCTTCGAGGAAGGCACCTCGTGGCAATCGCTCGGCATGAAGGGCGACGAGCAGGTCACCATTCGCGGGCTCGCCGGCGAGATCAAGCCGCGCCAGCGCATGATCGCCGAAATCGTGGCATCGGACGGCGGGCTCAAGCGCGTGCCGCTGATCTGCCGCATCGATACTTTGGACGAGCTGGACTACTTCAAGCATGGCGGCATTCTGCATTACGTGCTGCGGCATCTGGTGGCCGTCTGAGCCTCACCTTGAAGTGAGTGGCGGGTGAACGAGAGCCGGCCTATGAGTCGGACAGGCTTTCCTGACGGGCAGGGCGTGGAGATCGGTATGGTAGGTCGCTGCCTCACATATGCGGTATTCGTCCTCTGTTGCTCGGCATCGCTGTTGCCCGCGCAGGCGCAGACCCGCGCCGTGCTCGAACTGTTCACCAGCCAGGGCTGCTCGTCTTGCCCGGCCGCCGACAAGCTGCTCGGCGAACTCGCCGCCGATCCGACCCTCATTCCGCTCTCGCTTCCGATCGACTACTGGGATTATCTCGGCTGGAAGGACACGCTGTCCGATCCGCTGCACACCACCCGCCAAAAGCTCTATTCCAAGGTGCGTGGCGACCGTCAGGTCTACACGCCGCAGATGGTGGTCAACGGCAGCTTGCACGCGCTCGGCAGCGATCGCGCCGCCATCGAGCGCGCGATCGCGCAGAGCCGGGAGAATGCGGCGCTGTCGGTGCCGGTGAGCATTTCGGCCGGCGACGGGCGCCTGCAGGTCGCGGTGTCCGGCAGCGACGGCCAGCGCGGTGGCGAGGTGTGGGTCGCGGGCCTTGCCAAGGCGATCACGGTTGCGATCGGGCGCGGGGAAAATCGCGGCAAGACCATCACCTATCACAATGTGGCGCGCCGCTGGGTCAAGCTCGGCGCCTGGAATGGCAACGCCGAAAGCTGGATCGTGCCGCTGCGCGATATTGCGGGGGTCGACGTCGATCGCGCTGCGGTGCTGCTGCAGACCGGCAGCGCGGAGCGGCCAAGCATCATTCTCGGCGCGGCGCTCGCCGCATTGCGCTAGACGCGCATTGTTGCGCGCGCTTGATTGAATTCCGACATTGCTGATCGTGATATGCCGCGCCCGCCTGCGCGGATATCTGCCTGCGCGGGAATCTATCGTGTGACAAATAAAAAACGGGCCGGCGACTGGCCGGCCCGCAGATCGTTGGGGGATTGAACCTTAACGCGAAAACTTACGCAAACTGTTGGGCCCGATCCGCTCCAAACCCCGGGGGGCTGGGGGGCTGAGGAATCCGGTGCTCGAAAGCCGACCGGGCCCTGACAGTCTTCTCTGTCGCAACCCAGAGCGGCAGGCGGTTGTTCGAAATTGGGCAGTATTATGTTTTCATTAACGAATCCGTGAACGGCGCTGCACAATATGTCGCAGTGTCAAAAGCATAGGCGCTTGGCTTTACCAGCCCTCTTGCCGTCGGGGCCGTCCGGCGCGATCATCCGGCCATCCAGAGCAAAGGAGGCGCCGCATGAGCTTCGGGCCCGGCGAAGCCGAACCAAGCCAGTTTCACGGGGGCGAGGCCCCGACCGCGGCGCCGCCCCTCGCCCCCGCCCATCACGTGACCTTCGACCGGCGTGAGTTGCACCGCATCCTCGGTCTCTATGGCCGCAAGGTCGCCGCCGGTGAATGGCGCGATTACGCCATCGATTTCCTGCGCGACCGTGCCGTGTTCTCGGTGTTCCGCCGCGCCTCCGAAGTGCCGCTCTATCGCATCGAAAAAAATCCGAAACTGGCGCGCCGGCAAGGCGCCTATAGCGTGATCTCGGCCACCGGCCTGATCGTGCGTCGCGGTCATGAGCTCGACCGCGTGCTGCGTGCCATCGACAAATCGCTGCGCGTGGTTGCCGGCTGACGCCGAACCGTCAATCGGCCCGGCAGAAATGAAAACGCCCCGGCGGTCGGCCGGGGCGTTGCAGTATTTGACGTTTGCTTGCGCTTAGCGGCGGTCGCCGAGGAAATACAG
>JBKKAF010000188.1:0-8985 GCA_046714775.1 Xanthobacteraceae bacterium
GCTTCAGAGCGGCCGCCGTTGTGAGACCGGTCCTCAGCATCTCCTGCTCGCGGGCCGTGATGTCCGCGATGGCGAACCCATAGGTGAGCTCGGGGATCGGAATCCCGTACTTCTTGGTGGACAGGATGATGATCGGCGTGAGGTAGGCGACGATCAGAACGATGTACTGCGCGATCTGCGTCCAGGTCACCGCCCGCATGCCGCCCAGCATCGCGCAGAGCAGGATGCCGACGAGGCCCGCGAACACCGCGATCTCGAACTGCATGCCAAGGAAGCGCGAGGCGATCAGGCCTGTGCCGTAGATTTGCGCCGTCACATACGTGAAGGAGCAGCACACCAGCACGATCACCGCCAGGAAGCGGGCGAAGTTGCCGCCGTAACGGAACGACATGAAGTCGGGAACCGTATAGGCGCCGAACTTGCGCAGATACGGACCGACCAGGATGGACACCAGCACGAAACCGCCGGTCCAGCCAAGCACCCAGGCAAGCCCGTCATAACCGAGCAGGAACAGCGTGCCGGCCATGCCGACGAAAGAGGCAGCCGACATCCAGTCGGCGCCGGTCGCCATGCCGTTGTAGAAGGCGGGTACGCGCCGACCGGCGACGTAGTACTCCGACACCTGCGCGGTCCGGGTGGCGACGCCTATGATGGCGTAGACCGCCAGCGTGAAGAAAACGAAGAAATAGCCGAGCACCTTGTTCGGCACGCCGACCTGCTCGAGAACCGCGAGCAGGATGACGAAGGCGACGAAGCCGCCGGTATAAGTGCCGTACATACGGCCGAGCTGTTTATAAAAGGCGTCGGATTCTGACGTGCCTTGAGTGGCCATGGTTCAATCCTCCCTCAGTCTTCTTCTGCGTAGCCGAACTCGCGATCGATCTTGTCCTGCTGCCTCGCGAACATGAACAGCTGGACCACGAACACGATCAGCGAGCCCTGCGCGGCCATGTAGAAACCGAGCGGGAAGCCCACGATGGGAATGACGATCTTGTTGAGCGGTATGACGAACATGTGGATGACGTAGCCGAAGAAGAACCAGACCCCGAGATGCATCAGCATCAGATTGGTCGTTTTCTTCCAGTGCGCTTCTTCGTTGGCTTTGCTGTCAGCTGGAGCCATGGCTCACAAACCTCCCTCGACGCCGTCCCCTTGGCGGGGATCGACGTGGTTGTGACGGGAACCGACGGTGTGTGGGACGTGACGGATTTCCCAGCCCGCTGCTCCCCTCCCGATAAAGGCTAAATTGGGTCAAACAAAAAAACAATGCGTTTGTATAAAAGGTTCGATATTGACTTTTGTCTAAAGAGCCCCGGCCGCCTGAGCATGACTTTCTCCAGGTGTGTTTTCCCCCGGTATCCTGAAAACGTGATTTCTGCGGCCAAGGCGAGCGGCTGATGGGCCTGTACGATCTCATTTTCCGGCGCTGGCCGGCGATCCGCCACCGAGGCGAACTCGCTGATTTCATTGATGATCAGGCGGCCTTTCTGGTCCAGAAAGGCATCTACGAATACTCCCGCGCGCGCGCCGGGCACTACTCCAAGGTGATGTTTGGCGAGCCGGAATTTCAGGCCGCCGTCGAGAAATCGCGCTGGGGCGCCTACCCGCTCGGTCTTGCGCTGTTGGGGGAAATGGTCGCAGGGGTCCTGCAACGCCATGCCGAGGACCGGCGCGCGATCGTCGATGCGCTGACCCCGCTGGTGCTGTCGGTTTTCGACCGCTATCCGATCCCCGAGGCGCTTGGGCGCGGCCCCTGGCGCGCGGCTCGGCTGGATCTGTCGTTGCGGCTGGATCGGGTCGGCACCCATCCGCCCAAACCGGTGAAAGACATTTCCGTGCCGTTGGCGGAAAATTATTTCAATCTGATGCCGATCCACGAAAAGTTGCGCGGACCGGATTTCCCGACGCTGCGCAATTACATGCGCATTACCTTGATCAACAGCCACGACGAGTTCGTCAAACGCCTGGAAGTACCCGCGCTGCTGGCCGACCTCGACCTGCGTCCGAAGTAATCGTCATCGTCGAAGCGGCTTCAAGGCTTCTTGGCATCCGGTTTGGGATCTTTTTTAGCTTGCGCTTCGAGCTGCGCGACGCGCGCCTGCAGGCTCGCCACCGAGACTTTCAAGGCGGTGATTTCGGTGTTGGCAGCGTTGAGCCGCTGCCGCTCGTCGAGCGCGTTCTTCATCACCAGTTGCTGCAGGAAATTGACGTTGCTCTGCAGGCAGCTCGTGCGTTTGTCGAGACCTGCCGTCTTGGTGCAGTCTTCGATGCCCGCGATGTCCTGCGCCCCTGCGAGCGGGACCGCGGCCAGGACCAGCGCTAAGCCCAGCGCCATGCCCAATGCGGAGATTTTGACCATGTCAGCCCTCGCGGTTACAACGATACCGCCGAACGTGGCGGGGAAACACAGCCTGCCCGGCGCTACGCTTTTTCTTCGATCACGCTGGCGCGCACGTCATCCTCGATCAGCCGCCAGATGTGGTCAACATAGGCCACGAATTCCGGCGTGCGCTTGATTGCCAGCGCCCGCGGCCGCGGCAGTTTGATCTCGACGCTCTCCTGTAAGCGGCCCGGCCGGCGGGCGAACACCAGCACGCGGTCGGAAAGGAACACCGCCTCGTCGATCTGATGGGTGACGAACAGCACGGTTTTGCGGCCCTGCTCCCAGATGCGCAACAGCTCGGTCTGCATGATCTCGCGGGTCTGCGCGTCGAGCGAGGAGAACGGCTCGTCCATCAGCAGGATTTCCGGGTCGATGGCGAGCGCGCGGGCGAGATTGACCCGTTGCCGCATACCGCCCGACAGCTGGCGCGGATAATAGTTCTCGAAACCTTCGAGTCCGACCAACTTGAGCAGATCGAGCGTGCGCCGTCGTTCGGCGTCGCCCACGCGGCCGGCCACCTCCGGCCCGATCAGCGCGTTCGACAGCACCGTCCGCCAGGGCAACAGACTGTCGGTCTGGAACACGAAGCCGCGGTCGCCGCCGGCGCCCCGCACCTGCCGCCCATCGAGCAACACCTCGCCGGCGCTCGCCGTCTCCAGCGCCGCGACGATGCGGAGAAACGTGGTCTTGCCGCAGCCGCTCGGCCCGACAATGGAGACGAAGCCGCCGCGCTCGACGTCGAGGTTGATGTCCTGCAGGGCCTCGAGCGGACCGAACCACTTGCCGAGATTGCGAGTCGCGAGCTTCGCCGTCATCGTTCTAGTCCTTGGTCCAAGGCACGAGCTTCTTCTCGATCCAGCTGAAGCCGGCGGTGAGTGCGATACCGGCAACGGCAAGCACGATGACGCCCGCGAACAGGTCCGGCATGTTGAAGGCGTCCGCGGATTCGCTGATCAGCCGGCCGAGTCCGGCCCGCGACCCGAACAGTTCCGCCACCACCACGCCGATCAAACCGCGTCCGATGCCGAGCTTGAAGCCGGCCAGGATGAACGGCAGCGCGGACGGCAGCGATACTTTGAAGAAGATCTGCCGGGCGTTGGCGCCGAACGAGCGCAGCATCTCGATCAGGCGGTCACTGGTGGTGCGCAACCCGGCTTCGGTGTTGATCGCCACCGGGAAGAACACCAGCAGGATGACCACCAGCACCTTCGACCAGATGCCGATGCCGAGCCACAGAATGAACAGCGGCGCTAGCGCGATCGTGGGTGTGGCATAGAGCCCGGACACCCATGGCTGCATGATCCGCTTCACGGTGTCGCTGTTGGCCATGGCGAGACCGGCGATCACGCCCAGCACGCAGGCGATCACATAGCCGATCACGAACTCGATTGAGCTGATCCACACGTGCCGCCACAACTCGCCGGTGACGGCGAGCCGGACGATCGCGCGCACGATCTCGATCGGCCCAGCCAGAAAGAGCGCGTTGTTCACCACAAAGCGGCTCACCAGCTCCCAGATCAGCAAGCCACCGATGACCGACAACAGGCCGGCGTATTGGATGCCGATGCGGCGCAGGCTGTCGGCGCTGCCCTGTGGTTCTGGCCCCCGCTTCACCGGCCTCGATACCTTCCCGCTACCCGACCCTTACCGCCCTAATCCGCTATCTGCACCAATCCTGGCAACAGCAAGCGCTCAATAGAGAAATCGGCCGGCAGGTCGCCGAGATCGCGCAATGCCGTCACGACTTTGCCGAGCCTAGCCCGGGAGACCTTGCCGGTGGGCTCGAACATCTGCTTGCTCTGCAGGTAGTCGTAGGCCTTCTCGACGTCGTCCTGCTTAAGCTTGCTGTTCTCCACCAGGATGGTGACCGCTTCGGCGCGATTGTTGCGGTCATTGAACCAAGTGACACTTTGGGTGAAGACCTTCAGGAAGCGCTCCATCACCTTCGGATTGGCGGTCGCCCAGCTCCGATTGACCGCCGTTCCGGCAAACGGAAAATCCTTCTGGTAGTCGCTGGCATCGCCCAGGGTCACAAAGCCCGCAGACTCCGCATAGAAGTTGAACGGCGTGGTGAGTAGCGCCGCGTCGACCCCGCCCGATTGCAGCGCGGAGAAGCGCGCATTGGTGGCGCCCGCGTATATCAGATCGTATTCACCCGGCTTCACGCCGTTCGCCCGCAGCATCTCTTCGACGAAGATGCGCGTAATGTCCTTGGCGCCGCCGACAATGATGGTCTTACCCTTCAGACCCGCAATGGTCTTGATGCTCGACTTGGCCGCAAGCGCATAAGGCGGCGACTGGATCTCAATGCGCGAGAGCGCCAGCGCGGCGCCCTTTTCGATGGCCCGGATCGGATCGACCAGGCCTGCGCTGGTGGCGACATTGGTCGAGCCCGCGGTCAGCTGCTGGATCACCGCGGCATTCGACTGCGCCAGCACGTAATCGATGACGATGTCTTCCTTCGCGAAGAAGCCCTTCTTGATGCCGATTGCCATCGGCCAGGTATTGGCCGAGCCGGAGCTGACGGTGCCGACGATGATCGTATCGGCCGCGCGCACATCATGGGGAAGCGACACGATCGCCCCCACACTCAGAATCGCGATGCGCGCGATGTTGGCGATCGAACTCATAGCATTTTTCCTTTTTGTTTGAGATTAGTCCGTTACCTGCGTCACGCCGGGCAGGAAGACGCGGTCGATATTGATCGAGCCCTCGGCATCGCCCAGGCTTTCCATGGCCTTGGCCAGACTGCTGAGCTTTGACCGGGACACTAGGCCGGCCGGCTCAAAAAATTGTCCCTTGCGGAAAAAGTCATAGGCCTTTTCCACGTCGGCCGGTTTCAATCCGCTTGCCGTTACCAGGATTTTCACCGCCTCGTCGCGGTTATGTTCATCGTAGAACCAGGTGATGCTCCTGGTGTGGACAGCCAGCAACTTTTGCAGAGTGGCCTTGTTGGCATTGGCCCAGCGCACATTTACCACCGCGCCCGAGAACGGCAGGTCCTTCACGTAATCGATGGTCAGCCCGAGATCCTTGAAGCCGGCGGCCTCGGCATAGAAGTTGAACGGGGGCAGCAGGATCGCGGCATCGACCGCTCCCGCCAGCAGCGCCGAAGCCCGCGCCGAGGTGGCGCCGGCAAACACCATGTCGAATTCGCCGGGCTTGACGCCGTGCGGCGCCAGCATCCGCTCCACATAGATGCGGGTGATGTCACGCGCGCCCCCGAGCGAAATGGTCTTGCCCTTGAGATCGGCCAGACTCTTGATGCTGGATTTTGCCAGCAGCGCGTAAGGCGGCGCCTGCACCTCGACGCGGACGATCGCGATCGGCGCACCCATCTGGATGGCGCGCAGCGGATCGACCAGGCCGGTCGACATGCAGACGTTCAAAGCGCCGGCGGTGATCTGCTGCACGAGCGCCGCGCTCGACTGCACATAGACGATGTCGACCTGGAGATCCTCGGCGGCGTAGAAGCCTTTGTTGAGCCCGATGAAGACCGGCCAGAGATTGGCCGAAGCCTGACCGACGGTGCCGATGGTCACCGTCTCCGCACGCAACGCCGGCGACAGCATAAGCACTGCGCCTGCAACAACCACACCCAGCAAGCGTCTCAGCGAACGAGCCATTGCCATCTCACCCTCCCGCGGCTGATGGTCCAATCGACGCCGCCGCGGATGCGCGGCGCCAGCATCCAATTCTAGGCCTTTCCGGCCTGCGCGCGATAGTGGCGCGCGATCTCGCTTCCCGTCGCCTTCCAAACCCGGTCGTGCCGGCTGATATAGGCCAGCGCATCGTCCAGGGCGTCGATGCGGTGGGGCTGTCCGGTCAGATAGGGATGCAAAGCGATCGCCATAACGCGCCCGGACTCGGCGCCTTCGCGATAGAGCACGTCGAATTGCCGGCAGATCATCTCCCGGAACTGCTCGGCCGTGTGGTGGCGCTGTTCGAATGCCGGCTTATCGTTGAGCTCATAGCTGTAGGGCACCGACACGAGCTTCCGCCCGGCATCCAAATTCATCATGTAGGGCTGGTCGTCATTGACCCAGTCGGCGACGTACTCGCAGCCTTCCGCCGCCAAAAGGTCGACCGTGTCCCATGTCTCCTGCAGGCCGGAGCCGAGCCAGCCGACCGGCCGCGTGCCGGCGGCCTTGCCGATAGTGTCCAAGGTCCGCTTGATGATGCCCGGCTCTTCACCCGGCGCAGCGGCGTTGAGCCGGCGGGTATTGCTCTCGTTGTGACCCATCCACTCCCAACCGAGCTTGTTGCCTTCCGCGATGATCTGCGGATGGTAGGCGCAAAGCTCGCTGTTGAGCGCCACGGTGCCGCGGACCCCGTAGCGCGCCATCACCTGCATCATCCGGAACACGCCGACCCGGTTGCCGTAGTCGCGCACCGCCCATGCCGGAACGTCAGGCACCGGCGCGCCTGACCCGCCCGCCGCTGCCGGCACCTTTTCCTCTAGCGAAAAGAACTCGATGTTGGGGATTACCCAGAACGCGACATGCGCGCCGTTCGGCCAATTCAGGCGTGGCCGGTGGATGATCGGCGAATACGGAAACGGGCCGTAGGGGGCGGGCTGCATGGGTAACCGTCAGCTCGCCTTCTTGACGGCCAGCCCTTGCAGATGCGTCTCCACCTCGTCGATATGCATCACGTCCACATATTTGTGATGCATGTCGAACAGATTGACCTTGTGGGACAGAAGGCTGCGGTCGAAGCAGCACTCCTCCACCAGCACCACGTGAAAGCCGTGGGAATAGCCATCGACCGCGGTGGCGCGCACGCAGCCCGAGGTGCTTTCGCCGCAGACGATCAGGGTCTGGATGCCGAGCTGGGTCAGGTGCGCGATCAGGGGGGTGCCGAAGAACACGCTGGCGCGCTGCTTGGTGAGCACCACGTCGTTTTGCTGCGGCTTGAATTCCGGCCGGATCGCGAAATCGGCGGGATTGGCCGACGGCCGGTTGCGCTTGGTCGCGGTGACATTGTTGGGGCGGGTCTCCGGCCGCACGTCGGAGGTCGAGTAGAAGATCGGCAGGCCGGCGCCGCGCGCCGCGGCGAACAGCCGCTTGGTCGGCTCGATGGCGGCATAGGCGTATTCGCCACAGGAATTCGGATGGGTCTTGGCGAGCTTATGCGGCGGCTGCGGCCCGCCGGCATAGACCACCTCATAGAGATCGACCGCCAGCAGCGCCGGGCTGGGGCCAACGAACACCTTGCGCTTATAGCTCGCATAGATGTCCAAAATTTCCGGGGAAACCAGGTCTTTCCAGCAATGATTTTCGAATTCGTCGGTCATCGTTGGTTCCGTTCGCGGATGTGGGAGCCGTTGATCGGTTTGCCCCGGCAGTCTAACCGGGACTAGGTTCGCTGTACAATTTCGATCTACACTTGGCGCCTGCGCAAATGCGCATGGCCGGCGCGCCTTCAGCCGGCCCAAAAAGCTGACGGGAGGACATCGTGCTCACGCTGACCAGACGTTCGATCGTGCTCGGCGCCATGGCCGTGCCATTCGCGGCGCGCGCCCAGAACTGGCCCTCGGGTCCCATCAAGATCATCGTGCCGTTTCCGGCCGGCGGGTCGGTCGATGCGGTCGCACGCATGGTGCAACCGGGGCTGCAGCAGCGGCTCGGCGCCACCATCGTGATCGAGAACCGGCCCGGCGCCTCGGGCAGCAGCGGCACCGGCGTAGTGGCGAAGGCGCCGGCCGACGGCAACAGCTGGGTGTTCGTGTTCGACACCCATGCGGTCAATCCGTTCCTGCTGGCGAGCATGCCGTTCGACACCGAGAAGGAGCTCGATCCGGTGCTGCTGATCGGCACCGCGCCGAATCTGCTCGCCACCCACCCGTCGCGTCCGTTCAAGACCTTCGCCGATGTCGTCGTCGCCGCCAAGACGCGGCCCAACATCACCTATGCCACGATCGGCGGCGGCAGCCTCGGCCACCTCACCATGGTGCTGTTGTCGAAACGCGCGGGCGTCGAGCTCGTGCATGTCCCCTATCGCGGCGGCGGCCCAGCTATGAACGACGCGATCGCCGGCCATGTCGATCTCATCATCGGAAGCACCGCGCTGGTGACGCCGCATGCGCAGGGCGGACGCGTCAGGCCGATCATGCATACCGGCAAGACGCGGCTCGCCAGCCTGCCCGACGTGCCGAGCGCCATCGACAGCGGCTTCGCCGATTTCGAATCCTATGCCTGGTGGGGCGTGTTCACCGCGGCGGGAACGCCGAAAGCGATTGTCGACCGGTTCGGCGCGGCGCTCGCCGACAGTTTGCGCGACGAGCAAATCGCAAAGCTGGTGCGGGAAAGCCAGCAGATCACGCCCGTGCTGGGCGGACCCGACGAACTGCGCCGTTTCCTGGCGGAGCAGATGAAGGTCTGGGGTCCGGTGGTGCGCGACAACAACATCAAAGGCGAATAGCGCGCGGCCGCCGAGGAGCGCGCGTCACATCTTCGAAAGCCTGGCGACGTCAACCGCGCCGGCATAGGCCAGCTTGTCGGCGGCCGCGCCCGAGCCGCTCACCAGCACGAGATATTTGTTGTTGACCACCATATGCACGTCGCCTTGCTGGCTCTGCACCGCGCGCTGGCTGCCGACCC
>JBKKAF010000189.1:0-6648 GCA_046714775.1 Xanthobacteraceae bacterium
CGCCGCAGGACCAGCCGGACGCGAAATCGACGCGCAACGCGGCCGCCGGCTGAACGACACCGGCCGCCGCCGAAGCGGACGGCGCGCGCAGATCCGTTCGGCTCACCCAAAATTCAACAGACAACAAAAAACCGCCACGGCTCTGCCGTGGCGTTTTGAGTCCCAAGAGGGAAGGCACACCAAGACGCGTAACGCAGCCAGCCCCGTACACCCTACCGGGCGTCCGAAGCTGGCGCCATTTACGTTGGCGCTTGAAGGCTAGGAGCGAAGAAACGAAAGAACGTCAGGACTTCTTCTTGTCGGCTTTGCCCTTGTCGCCTTTGCCCTTGTCGGCCTTGCCCTTGCCGGACTTAGTCTTCTTGGCGGCCTTGCCCTTGCCTTTGCCGGACTTCTTCGCGGACTTGCCCTTGCCGCTCTTCTTACCAACTTTCTTGCCCTTGCCGTCCTTGCCCTTCGCCTTCGGCTCGAAGCTGCGGCCGAGATCGTCGAGCGCGCGAATGAACGCGGTGTTCGGATCAGACTTCGCGGCGGCCGACTTGCCCTTGGCGGCCGAGGCTTTCGCCCTGGCCGCGTCGGCGTCTGACGGCAACGCGAGGAGAAGAAGTGCAGCAAGCAGATAAACTAGTTTTCGCATGATAACCCCCAAGCGATTTCCTCAACCGGACTTTCCGGTGCGACCATCTTAATTCGGTCGGTGCGGCAGAGGGAAGTACCTTCGATCACAATCCCCGATACAAAGCTTGCTGTTCGAAGCTTGGTAAATCCGTTTGTTCATGTCTCATTCATGTTGTTTCGTCTTGCGGCATCGGGGGCACAAGACGCCGTCGCTGCACCGGACGATGCGCTTTTGCCCGCTTAACTGGCCCTTAAACCGCCCCCACTACCGTCCGCCACCGATCGAGCGGCGGGCCGCGGGGTGGCAAATGGCGGTGGGACGGCGACAGGGTAACGCACGCCGTGAGCCGGTCTTCGACGCCGGCCCGGGCCGCCGCCCGTCGGCAATGCGCGACGACCCCTCCCCCGCCAATGACGACCGCCGGCCCGCGCGTGCGACCCGCGTGCGCAACAGGCCCCGATCCGGTACCCGCCGCAGGCGTGGCGGAAGCGGCGGTGGAAGCGGCCGTTCCGCACTGCGGCGGCTGTTCTACTGGGGAGCGGTGCTCAGCCTATGGGCGGTGATCTTCGTCGCCGGATCGATCGCCTGGGTTGCCATCAATCTTCCTCCCATCCAATCGCTCGAAGTGCCCAAACGTCCGCCCTCGATCCTCATCGTCGGGCTCGACGGCAAGGCGCTGGTGACGCGCGGCGAAATGGCCGGCACCGACGTACCGATCAAGGACCTGCCGGCCTTCGTTCCCAAGGCGTTCATCGCGATCGAGGACCGCCGCTTCTACAGCCATCGCGGCGTCGACCCGGTCGGGCTCGCACGCGCGGCCTGGGCCAACGTCTCGCATCGCGGCGTGGCGCAAGGCGGCTCGACCATCACCCAGCAGCTCGCCAAGAACCTGTTCCTCACCCAGCAGCGCACGGTGTCGCGCAAAATGCAGGAACTGGTGCTGGCGCTTTGGCTCGAGCAGAAACTCAGCAAGACGGAAATTCTCGAGCTCTATCTCAACCGGGTCTATTTCGGCGGCGGCGCCTACGGCATCGAGGCCGCCGCGCAGCGCTATTTCGGCAAATCCGCGCGCCAATTGCGGCTGGCCGAAGCAGCGATGCTCGCAGGCCTCGTCAAGTCACCGTCCCGGCTGGCGCTGAGCCGCAATGCCGACCGCGCCGAACGGCGCGCCCAACACGTGCTGGCCGCCATGACCGAGTTGGGTTTTGTCACCGATGCCATGGCGAGCGCCGCGATGGCGCAGCCCGCTCACGCGGTCAAGCTCGCCGGCGCCGGTTCGGTCAATTACATCGCCGACTGGATCATGGACGTGCTCGACGACCTGGTCGGCCGCGTCGAAGAGGATCTGGTCGTCGAAACCTCGATCGATCCCCTACTGCAGGCCGCCGCCGAGAAGGCACTGGTGGACGAACTGGCGCAGAAGGGCGTGCGCTTCAACGTCGCCCAGGGCGCGGTGGTCGCGATGTCGCCGGATGGCACCGTGCGCGCGCTCGTCGGCGGCAGGAACTACGCGGAAAGCCAGTTCAACCGCGCCGTCGCCGCCAAGCGGCAGCCGGGTTCGGCCTTCAAGCCGTTCGTCTACCTGACCGCGCTCGAGCGCGGGCTCGGGCCTGACACCGTGCGCGAGGACAAGCCGATCGCGCTGAAGAACTGGAAACCGGAAAACTACAATCGCGAATATTTCGGGCCGGTCACGTTGACCCAGGCGCTGGCACTGTCGCTCAACACCGTGTCGGTGCGGCTGACGCTGGAGCTCGGTCCCACCGCGGTCGCCAAGACCGCCTACCGGCTCGGCATCGCGTCCAAGCTCGAGCCCAATCCGTCGCTGGCGCTCGGCACCTCGGAAGTCTCGTTGATCGAACTGGTGTCGGCCTATGCGCCGTTCGCCAATGGCGGCAGCGCGGTGGCTCCTTCCGTGGTCGAGCGCGTGCGCACGCGCACCGGCAAATCATTGTTCGTGCGCAACCCGCAGGACTTCGGCCGCATCGTCGACGGCCGGCATGTCGGCATGATGAACGCCATGATGCGCGAGACGCTGCAGATCGGCACCGCGCAACGGGCGCAGCTTCCCGGCTGGCCGGCCGCCGGCAAGACCGGCACCAGCCAGGATTTCCGCGACGCATGGTTCGTCGGCTATACCGGCCATCTCGTCACCGGCGTCTGGCTCGGCAACGACGATTCCTCGCCGACCAAGAAGCTGACCGGCGGCGGCCTGCCGGTGGAGATCTGGAGCCGGATCATGCGCACCGCGCATCAAAGCGTGCCGGTCGCCGGCCTGCCGGGCCTGTCCGGCGGTCCCACGCTCGCCAATATCTTGCCGTCGTTCAACGCGCCGACGCCGCCGGCGCCGGTGGCGCGCACCCCGCAGCCGAGCGAGCGCAATAGCGGGATGGACGGCTGGCTGCTCGATCGATTGTTCGGGCGGCGCTGAGCGTCAGATATCGTCGCCGGATTCGTGCCCGCCGCGGCCGCGGCCGTTGTCCAGCAAGCCATAGCGATGCAGGTCGGCGCCGTGCACATCGAGCCATAATTTAGCGCGCTCGACATTGGGATAGAGCCGCCCGACCAGCCGCCAGAATCGCGGCGAATGGTTCAGCTCGATCAGGTGCGCAACCTCATGCGCCGCCAGATAATCCAGCACGTATGATGGCGCCAGAATAAGCCGCCAGGAAAACGACACCACGCCGGTGTTCGAGCAGGAACCCCAGCGGCTCGACTGGTCACGCACCGCGATGCGTTTGATGGTGACGCCGAGACTTTCGGCATAGCGATGGGCGCCGGCTTCCAGATCGCGCCGCGCTTCACGCTTGAGGTAATCGCTGACCCGGCGATCCACATGCGGCGCCTCGCCGGCGACGCAGAGCAGTCGCTTGCCGCGCTCGTCGGTCTCGGCCCACACCGTTCCGCGCGCGCCGCGGCGATGCACGATGCGATGCGGCAGACCGCGGATCGGAACCTCGGTTCCATGAGCGAATGGCGCCGCCTCGGGCAAGCGTTCAAGCCGCGCCGCGATCCAGCCGCCATGCTTGCGCGCAAATTCGCGCGCCTCTTTCACATTGCCGCGCGGCGGCATGGTGAGCACCACCTCGCGCGAGGTGGCGTCGATGCGCAACGTGTAGCGCCGCGCCTGCCGATGGCGGCGCAAGCGCACCAGATAGATCGCTTTATCGAAAATGACTTCGATCGACCGCGGCTCGCTCGGACGGCGATACAGCAACGCGCGCAACGACATGACCGAAGGCCCACCGAGAAAGAAGTTCCGGCGAAATACTGCCATAAGGACAACAGCCCGCAGCATGGTCGGCGTGAAATATCTCTCTTCCCCAAGGGGCGGGGCGTGGCGGGAGCGCCAGCCACCATAGCTTGGGCCTTTCAATAGTTGAATCCGCTTTCATAAGTTTTTCTGCCAGCCGGCCCGCCTATGGCCGCAACGCCATGCCGCGATCGGATTTCGGAAGTGGCCAAAAGAGCAATGAACCCAATCGCTTATGCGGATCATGGGGCGCCGGAAAACGACGAATCATGCAAAAGCACCGGCATGATGCGGCTTCCAGGCATTTTGAAACGAAAAAAGCCCGCCTCGGGGACGCCCGAGGGGCCGGGCGGGCCTAGCCCCTGCCGCTGGGAGCGGCCTTGTGCGCGGCGCCGTTGCGCTTTGCTGCGGCAACCGGTGCGACTTGCGGCGTCGTGCGCTTTTGGCCGTGCGGCGCGGCGGCGTTGTTCGACAGGATAAAATCGGAGATGCGCGGCACGATCTCGGCGCGAAAGCGCGAGCCGTTGAACACGCCGTAATGCCCGACCTGCGGCTGCAGCCAGTGCGCCTTGCGCTCGGCAGGAATGTTGACGCATAGCCGATGCGCCGCCTCGGTCTGGCCGACGCCGGAAATGTCGTCGTTCTCGCCCTCGATGGTCATCAACGCGACACGGCGGATCTGCGCCGGATCGATGCGTACGCCGCGATGGGTCATCTCACCCTTGGGCAGCGCGTGCCGCACGAACACGGTGTCGACCGTCTGCAAATAGAACTCGGCGCACAGATCCATGACCGCCAGATATTCATCGTAGAACTCGCGATGCTTCTGTGCCGGTTCGCCGTCGCCATCCACCAAATGCTGAAACAGCTTGCGGTGAGCTTCAATATGGCGGTCCAGGTTCATGCTGACGAAGCCGTTGAGCTGCAGGAAACCCGGATAGACGTCGCGCATGAAGCCCGGATTCGGGAACGGCACTTTGGTGATGACGTTGTGGCGGAACCAGTCGGTGCCGCGGCGCTCGGCCAGCAGGTTCACCGCGGTCGGATTGATGCGGGTATCGATCGGGCCCCCCATCAGGATCATCGAGCGCGGCACATGCGGATCGCCGGCAGCCTCCATGCGGGCGACCGCCACCAGCACCGGCACCGAGGGCTGGCACACCGCCATGATGTGGGTATCGCCGCCCAGCAGATGCAGCATGGAGATCAGGTAGTCGATGTAGTCATCGAGATCGAAGCCGCCTTCCGACAACGGCACCATCCGCGCGTCGATCCATTCCGTGAGATAGACGTCATGGTTGGGCAGGAAGCCCTGCACCGTGCCGCGCAGCAGCGTCGGGAAATGGCCCGACATCGGCGCCACGATCAAGAGCTTGGGCTGCGGCCGGCGCGGCGGATGATCGAAACTGCGCTTGAAATGCAGAAGGCGGCAGAACGGCCGCTCCCACAAGGTCGCGATGTGCACCGGCACATGCTCGCCGCCGACCAGTGTCGTATCGATATTCCAGTCCGGCTTGCCGTAACGGCGGGTGGAACGCTCGAACAGTTCACAGGCGGCGGCGACGGACTTGCCGTACGTTGTGTACGACAGCGGGTTCGCCGGATTCTTGAAAAACAGCTTGGTGGCGTCGGCAGCGGCGCGCGAAGGGTTGAGCGCCGCCTGGCTCATCTCGTAGAGCCAATAGGCTGGCCCCGCGAGCATCAGCCCATGGGGTGTCGCGGCGGCGGGTGCGCCGCCAAATTCACCGATCGCCATGCGCTCGCGTCCCATTTGCTGCGGTGCAGCAGACTGTCCTTTTTCACTCACGCCGTCAACCTACAGAACATTGATTTGCCGTTGGTATACACAGATGGGATGCTTCCTAAGCAACCGCCAGGGCAGCGTTATTCGCCGCTTTGCAGCAGGGAGCCGTTGCGGCGGGCACTCTTGAGCAATTGCAAGAAGACTGCCACGGCGGCGGTAAAATACAGCGCGTTGAGCGCCAGGGCCTGCAGCATCAGATCGGCGCGGAACACATTGTCCATGATCAGCGCGCGCATGCCCTCGAACACATAGGTCGGCGGCAACGCCCAGGCCACCGACTGCAGCCAGTCCGGCAGAATTGTCACCGGGTAATAGACGCAGGCCAGCGGCATCAGCACGAACATCACCGTCCATGCCAGGCTTTCGGCGCCCATGCCGTGGCGCAGGACGACGCCCGACACCACGATGCCGACTGCCCAACTCGTGAGAATGAGATTCACGAAGAACGCCGCCAGCGCGATGCCGAAGCCGTAGATGTTGAAGCCGAAGAACGCGATGGCGAGCAACGTCACCGGCACCACGCCGATCGCCAGCCGGATCAGGCTCATGATCATCAGCGCGCAGACGAATTCGAGCGGCCGCAGCGGGCTGATCATCAGGTTGCCGAGATTGCGCGCCCACATTTCCTCGAGAAACGACACCGAGAATCCGAGCTGTCCGCGGAACAGGATGTCCCACAGCAGCACCGCGCCGATGAACATGCCGCCCGCACGCGCGAAGAAGCCGGAATTCTGCGCGATGTAATATTGCAGGAAGCCCCAGACGAACAGCTGCACCGCCGGCCAGTAGATCAGTTCCAGAATGCGCGGCCACGACGAGCGCAAGAGATAGACGTAGCGCAGCACCATCGCGGCAATGCGATGCGGCGCCAGAGCGGCGGGACTGGAAGACTGCGCGGTCATGACGTGGCCTTGCGCTCCCTCTCCCCGCTAGTGGTCCGACTCCGACGCTTGGTACCCAAGCGTCGGGCCGGAC
>JBKKAF010000190.1:0-12768 GCA_046714775.1 Xanthobacteraceae bacterium
CTTTGAATCCGAAGTTCGCAACAGCGCTCGCAGCAGGGGTGTGCGAACTTCGGATTCGGGACACTAGCCGGGCGGAATCACGCCGCCAGCATTTTCTGCACTTCGTTGACCAGCTCGCGTAGATGCACCGGCTTGGACAGCACCTTGGCGTTTTTCGGCGCAGCCGAATCCGAGTTGAGCGCCACCGCGGCGAAGCCAGTGATGAACATGATCTTGATGTCGGGATCGAGCTCGGAGGCCCGCCGCGCCAGTTCGATGCCGTCCATTTCCGGCATCACGATGTCGGTGAGCAGAAGCTCGAAGGGCTCCTCGCGCAGCCGCTGATAGGCCGACAGCCCGTTGTCGTAGGAGATCACCTCATAGCCGGCGTTCTGCAACGCCTTGACCAGAAAACGCCGCATATCGGTATCATCTTCGGCGAGGAGAATTTTCGGCATTTTTCGGCTTGTCTAGGCGAGCCTGGACGGCCGCCCCCCTGGGGTCCCTGGTGTCATAAGCCGGATACCCAGTAAACAACGGGTGAACCGGAACTAAGTTCTTGGCATCGGCTTGGCACCGATGGACAATACAGTGTTTAGCCGGATCGGGGTGGGCAAAGAGGGTCATCCGCAATCATGGTTTACTGCTGTCAGGGCAAGGTGACCCCTCCCCATGCGTGAAGCCAACGACGAGCTTGACCCGCCGTTCGAGATTCTCGAGCCCGACGACCGGCGTGGAGCGGTCATTTTCAATTCGCCGCACAGCGGCGCCGTCTATCCACCCGCTTTCCTGACCGCTTCGCGGCTCGACGTGGCGACGCTGCGGCGGTCGGAGGATTCATTCGTCGACGAGTTGATCCTGGGCGTTGTGCGCCGCGGCCATCCGTTGATGCGGGCGCGCTTCCCGCGCTGTTATGTGGACGTCAACCGTGAGCCCTACGAGCTCGATCCGCGCATGTTCGAGGGCCGCCTGCCCTCCTTCGCCAATACCCGTTCCATGCGGGTTGCCGGCGGCCTCGGCACGGTGGCGCGCGTGGTTGGCGATGCCCAGGAAATCTACGGCCAGCGCATTCCCGTGGACGACGCGATCCGGCGCATCGAGGGGCTCTACAAGCCCTATCATCGCGCGTTGCGGCGTCTGTTCACCCGCGTGCACCGGGATTTCGGCGCGGCGGTGCTGATCGACTGTCATTCGATGCCCTCCGCCGCCGGCGCCAAGGACGAGCGCCCGCGCGCCGATGTAGTGCTGGGCGACCGTTACGGAACGAGTTGCGTCGCGGCGGTATCGGAGACGATCGAGGCCACGCTGCGTGCCCGGGGCTATGTGGTCAGCCGCAACAAGCCCTATGCCGGCGGCTTCATTACCGAGCACTACGGCAACCCCTCCGTCGGATTGCATGCAATCCAGCTCGAGATCAACCGCGCGCTGTACATGGATGAGCGCCGCTACGAACGGTCGGCATCGTTCAACAGCGTGGCGGCCGA
Source organism: Xanthobacteraceae bacterium (assembly GCA_046714775.1). Taxonomy (GTDB): domain Bacteria; phylum Pseudomonadota; class Alphaproteobacteria; order Rhizobiales; family Xanthobacteraceae; genus VAZQ01. The sequence continues at coordinate 1,464 of JBKKAF010000190.1, forward strand.
CCTGGAATTGCTGGCGGACCGCCTCGCGGAAATCCCCATTCAGGAGCTGCGGCCTTATCGTGCCGCCGCTGAGTAGCGGCAGGCACGAGGAGTGTTGCCGGCAAACAAGAAAAAAGGGCCGCTTGCGATGCAAGCGGCCCAAGTCTAGGGAGGAAACGCCCAAGGAGGGCAGCGGTAACAACGATCTCTCGCGTTACCGCACTGCAATAATTTGACACCGCGCCGCACCAAAAGCAAGGGCTCCCAGACGGCGGGCCATGCGCGAGGCGCATGGCGGGGTCCTTCTCCACAGGCGGCTGAGGCCCAGGTAAGTCATGACGGCTGTTGATTTTTCCGCCTTCGTCGACCGGTTGGCCGCAGTATCCGGCGAGACCATTCTGCCGTTTTTCCGCACGGCATTGAGCATCGAGGATAAGGGCCCGACCGGCGCTTTTGATCCGGTGACGGCTGCCGACCATGCCGCTGAGGCCGCCATGCGGGCGCTCATTCGCGGCACCTTTCCAGATCACGGCATTGTCGGCGAGGAATACGGCGACGAGCGCGCCGACGCGGAATATGTCTGGGTGCTCGACCCGATCGACGGCACCAAGTCCTTCATGTGCGGGATGCCGGCCTGGGGAACGCTGATCGCGCTGATGCGGTTCGGCGAGCCGGTATTCGGCGTGATGAACCAGCCGTTCACCGGCGAGCGCTTCAGCGGCGATGGCGGCGCGTCGCGTTATAGCGGCCCGGCCGGGGAGCGAGACCTGCGCGTGCGTCCCTGCGCGACGCTGGCCGAGGCCGTGTTGTTCACCACCAGTCCGCGGCTGATGAACAGCGCCGATCGCGCGGCCTTCGGCCGGGTCGAAGACGCGACACGACTCTCGCGCTACGGCGGCGACTGCTACGCCTATTGCATGCTGGCGGCGGGCCACGTCGATCTGGTCATCGAAACCGAGTTGAAACCCTACGACGTGTTGCCGTTGGTTCCGATCATCGCCGGCGCGGGCGGCATTATCACCAACTGGGACAACGGACCGCCGCATGCCGGCGGCCGTATCATCGCAGCCGGCGACGCGCGCGTGCATGCGGCCGCGATGGCGATGCTGAAAAGCTAGACCATGATCCGATTTAATTGAATCGGATCATGATCTAGCTTTTTGTTTGAGCATGATCTTTTCCGAAAACCGGTTCCCACTTTTCGGGATCATGCTCTAGCGCCGCTCACACGAACATCGGCGTGCCCGGCACGAAGGCGTCGAACGCCGCCAGCACCTGCATGCGGAAGCGGTCCTGCTCCATCAGCAGTTCGTGGCGCGCGCCCGGCACGATGAGATGCGAGCCGGCGCGCAGCCGCACGGCAAAGGCATCGATCGCAGGCGTCGAAACAATGCGATCCTGCCCCGCCGCCACGATCAGGATCGGCTGGCGGATTTTTGCCGGATAGCTCGGCTCCGCCAGCTGGTTCATCATTTTGAAGGCGGCGTCGGCCCAGGCCACCGTGGGCCAGGCGATCGCCAGCTGCGGCTCCGCATCGAGCACGGCGATGTTGCGGGCATAGCGCACCGGATCGGAGGTCAGCAGATTGCCGATGAACGGACGCTGCATCATCACCGATGCGTCGCCGCCCGGCACATAGGCGCCGCCGAGACCGAGCAGGCGCATCGCCTTGACCGCGATGCGCGTCGGCGTCGAGCGGCGCAGCCCCGGCAGTGAGACCAGCGGCGCCAGCAGCACCATGCGATCGAACCAGCGATGTCCCTGATGCGCCGCGCGCAGCAGAACCGACGCGCCCATGGAATGCGCCAGCGCGTAGATCGGCGGCGGGCAGTCCGGCAGTACGATTTGATGGATGAAGGTTTCGAGATCGGTGTGATATTCGGAAAAATTCCGCACATGACCCTTGCGCGAATTGCGCAGCGCGCGCTGCGACAGGCCCTGCCCGCGCCAATCCAATGTGGCGACCGCAAAGCCGCGCGCGCGCAGGTCGCGCACCGTCTCGAAATATTTCTCGATGAATTCGGCGCGGCCCTGGAACAGGCAGACGGTGCCCTTGCGGCCGGGCGGCGGCGCCCAGCGGGCAAACCGCAGCGACACCCCGTCAGGCGTCTTCAGCGTGCCTGTGACCACGTCTTCGGGCACCGGATTGGCAGGGATCGAGACGAGGGTCATGGCCAGGAATGTGGGCGGGTTAGGGGCCTTATAGCAGCCGTCCGGCCGGGCTCAATGAAAGGCTCGTGAACGGCGGATTTCGGCTGACTGAGCGGCTTTGCGAGGGTCCGCTTGCCGGCCGGCCGGGGCAGAATCGGGGCCCCTTGCGAGCCCGATTTTCCCCTCCCACATGGAAGTCCGCGCAGGCCCTCAAAAGGCTGCGCATAACGCGGTCCGGCCATTCGGCGGACCAATCGCATTTCGCTCAACTTGGAGGATATGCCATGCGAACTTTCGATCTTGCTCCCCTCTATCGCTCCACCGTCGGCTTCGACCGGCTGTTTTCCATCTTCAACGACCTGGCCGGAAACGACGGCGCGCCCGGCTACCCGCCCTATAATATCGAGCGGACCGGCGAGAACGCCTATCGCATCACCATCGCCGTTGCGGGCTTCTCGGAGGCCGATCTGTCGATCGTAACCAAGGAGAACACCCTGACCGTCCGCGGCGAGAAGCAAGCCAGGCCGGAGGCCCCCGAGAGCGAGACGCTCTACCAGGGCATCGCCGCGCGCGCCTTCGAGCGCGTGTTCCAGCTTGCCGATCATGTCGAGGTCAAGGGCGCAAATCTCGAGAACGGTCTTCTGCACCTCGACCTCGTGCGCGAGGTTCCGGAGGCGATGAAGCCGCGCCAGATCCGCATCGGCACCGGCAACGGCTCACCCAGGCAGGTCGAGACCAAGGCCGCCTAAGGCGGACCCGATCCGATCCTTCGAATAAGCGAGCGCCCCGGAAATCCGGGGCGCTTTCGTTTTGCGTGAAATCAACTCACCGCTTGGGTGGATCGGGCTGCGGCGCCGTCGGCCTGGCCGGGCCGGTTTCTGCTGCTGTAGGCGGCGCGGCTTGCGGCGCGGCCGGTGTGGCAGCAGGAGCCGTTTGCGGGGCGGCGGGTTGCGCCGCCGGAGCGGGCTCGGCTGGAGCTTGCGTCGCGGCGATGCTCGGGCGCGGGCGCGGCAGCGGCGTGGGCGCGGGAGTCGGCTGGGCAACCGGTGGCGTGCTGGCAGTGCGGGTATTGGGCGTGTTGCGCGGCGGCAAGAGGTTGCCCTCGGTATTGCCGCGCGGTCCGTAGATTACCCGTGGGCCGCCGTCATCGTCGCGCAGGGGCGGCGCGATGCGCGCGCTGGGACCGTAAGCCGGCTCGGGCGGTGCGATATGCGCGCCGGGACCGTAGACCGGTTCGGGCGGCGCCATGCGCGACGGCGGACCATAGGGGCCATACGAGCGCGATGCGTAGACCGGGCGCACGCTGACGATATCGCCGGCATAGGCATCGACCACCACGCGCACGTCGCGGCCGCGCCGGTCGGCGGCGAGCAGCACATAGGTCGGTCCGCGCCGCAGCGGCCGCGTCAGCGGCGTCAAGCCCGCCGAGCGCGCGATTGCTATGACTTCATAGGGCGGCATCCCCGGGCTGCCGATGTCCGGTCGCATATAGATCGGCTGCGCCTGCGCGGTTGCCGCGCCGCCGATGCCGAGCACCAAAAGGCCAAGCCCGAAAAGGCCGATGCAAAAAGCGAGTTGTTTCTTCAAGACACCTCTCCCTCGTCCCGACGAGAGCAGCCTAGAAAGGCGTGACGCCGAAAATCGGGCAAGCCCTGACACAGGAGCGCCGCAATGTGCCGCGCGCTTACTTCTCGTAGACGTAGCGGATCAGGCGGTCCACCGAGATCGCGCCCGGCCCCACCGACAGCAGCACCATCAGGATCGAAATCCAGTAGACGTGCGTGGTCCAGAAGGCCATGGGCAGGACATAGACCTGGATCAGCACCGTCATGAGGAGGAGACCCAAGGCGGAAAAGCGGGTCGCGAAACCGAGCATCAGGCAGACCGGCAGCACGAACTCGGCATAGGTGAAGAGATAGGCGGCGACCGTCGGCGGCATCGGCAGCGCCGCATATTGTGTCTGGAACAGCTGAAAGGTGCTGTCCTTGATGCCGGCCGGCAGCACGAATGAAAACTCCACGCCGGGGATCGGGCTTTGCACCACCGGCCCCTCGATCTTGCTCTGGCCCGAAACGAAGAACGTCCGCGCCATGACAAAGCGCAGACCGAGCGCCACTAGCGCGTAGGGGATCACCGCACACAAAGCGACCAGTTTGGCGACGATCAGCGCGATCATCGACTGCGAGGCGACCGGCGGACGAGCTGTAAGGGCAGTCATTGCAGCACCTTTCTGTGCCGACCCGGCGAATCGGCGATGGAGACCGAATTATAGTCGGCTGCTTCCTTATTCACTGCTCTCCCCGTGAAACCCGGGGCGGCGCTCGCGAGTTTTCCCGGCGGTCTGGGAGCCGGACCCAACTGGTGGGAAGCAGCGCACGGGACCAATTTAGAGTTAGGCGAACTCTTGTCTCCGTGACTAAAATTTGGCATGGTGAGTTAGGACAGCAATGCTGTCCCAGTTGGCGGGTCCGCCCTGGCGAGCAAAGGGCTAATCCGCCAGCCGATGGGCGATGACAGGCGATGCGCCGGGGGTGCGTCGCCAGGCGAGCCCAACACGAGCGACCACGCGCCCAGCAGCCGGCGAACGGCGGGCGACAAGGCCGCCCATGACAACGGCTGTTCGCTCCAGCCGTGGCGCCGATCGGCGCTGCGGAACGGGGCGGGTGCGCCGACGAGCGATGAGGATGAGGAAGGCGATGAGCGCGGCCCGGTTCGACAGCGAGCACGTCGGACGCACCGCTTCGCGTGACGCTAGCGTCAACGAAGCGAACCGGCTTGCCTTTGCCGACAGCGCCGATCCGGGACTGCCGCCGCCGCAGGGCCTCTACGATCCCGCGCTCGACAAGGATTCTTGCGGCGTCGGCTTCATCGCCGACATCAAGGGCAAGGCGTCGCACAAGATCGTCGACGATGCGCTCTCGATCCTGTGTAATCTCGAACATCGCGGCGCGGTCGGCGCCGATCCGCGCGCCGGCGACGGCGCCGGCATCCTGGTGCAGATCCCCCACAAGTTCTTCGCCAAGGAGGCCAAGAGACTTGGCTTTGGCCTGCCGAAGCCCGGCGAATATGCCGTCGGCGTACTGTTCATGCCGCAAGACCCGGACTGGCGGCAGGTGATCCGCGATATCTACGCGCAGATGATCAAGCGTGAGGGCCTGACGCTGATCGGCTGGCGCGATGTGCCGTCCGACAACTCAACCCTCGGCGTTTCGGTGAAGCCGACCGAGCCGGTGCACCAGCAGGTGTTCATCGGCCGCGGCAAGACGATCAACAGCGAGGACGATTTCGAACGCCGGCTCTACATCCTGCGCAAGTCGATCTCCAATGCGATCTATTCGCGGCGTGAGCGAAGGCTGTCGGGCTATTACCCGGTGTCGATTTCCTGTCGCACCGTCGTCTACAAGGGCATGTTCCTGGCGGACCAACTCTGCACCTATTATCCCGACCTGCACGATGCGGATTTCGAGAGCGCGCTGGCGCTCGTGCACCAGCGCTTTTCCACCAATACTTTCCCGACCTGGTCGCTCGCGCACCCCTACCGGATGATCGCCCACAACGGCGAGATCAACACGCTGCGCGGCAACCTCAACTGGATGGCGGCGCGGCAGGCCTCGGTGTCGTCGGAATTGTTCGGCGAGGACATCAGCAAGCTGTGGCCGATTTCCTACGAAGGCCAGTCCGACACCGCCTGTTTCGACAACGCGCTCGAATTCCTGGTGCAGGGCGGCTATCCGCTCGCGCATGCGGTGATGATGATGATCCCCGAAGCCTGGGCGGGCAATCCGCTCATGGACGAGGAACGGCGCGCCTTTTACGAATACAACGCCGCGCTGATGGAGCCGTGGGACGGACCCGCCGCCATCGCCTTCACCAATGGCCGGCAGATCGGCGCCACGCTCGACCGCAACGGGTTGCGCCCGGCCCGCTACTTCGTCACCCGCGACGACCGCATCATCATGGCGTCCGAGATGGGCGTGCTGCCTATCCCCGAGAAGGACATCGTCACCAAATGGCGGCTGCAGCCGGGCAAGATGCTGCTGGTCGATCTCGATCAGGGCCGGCTCATTCCCGACGAGGAACTCAAGGCGACGCTCGCCAGCAGCCATCCCTATAGGAAGTGGCTCGATCGCACCCAGCTGGTGCTGGAGGATCTGCCGGCGGCGTCCGGAGAGGCGAGCCTGTCGAACCTGGCGCTGCTCGATCGCCAGCAGGCCTTCGGCTACACCCAGGAAGACCTGCGCATCCTGATGTCGCCGATGGCGACCACCGGCGAGGAAGCGGTCGGCTCCATGGGCAACGACACGCCGATTTCCGCGCTGTCGGACCGGCCGAAGCTGCTGTTCACTTATTTCAAGCAGAACTTCGCACAGGTCACCAACCCGCCGATCGATCCGATCCGCGAGGAATTGGTGATGAGCCTGGTCTCGATCATCGGGCCGCGGCCGAACCTGTTCGATCTCGAAGGCCTGTCGCACTCAAAGCGGTTGGAAGTGCGCCAGCCGATCCTCACCAACGGCGACCTGGAAAAGATCCGCACCATTTCCGAGGTCGGCGACGGGCATTTCAAGTCGCGCACCCTCGACATCACCTGGCCGGCCGAGCATGGCGCCGAAGGACTGAAAGATGCGCTCGACCGGCTGTGTGCGCGCGCCGAGACCGCCGTGGGTGAAGGCATCAACATCATCATCCTGTCGGACCGCCGCGCCAGCGCCGAGAACATCGCGATCCCGTCGCTGCTCGCTTGCGCGGCGGTGCATCACCACCTGATCCGCCAGGGCCTGCGCACCTCGGTCGGGCTGGTGGTCGAATCCGGCGAGCCGCGCGAGGTGCATCACTTTGCATGTCTGGCCGGCTACGGCGCCGAGGCGATCAATCCCTATCTCGCCTTCGAGACGCTCACCGCCATCAAGGACGAGCTGCCGCAGAAGCTCGACGACAAGGAAATCGTCAAGCGCTACATCAAGTCGATCGACAAGGGCCTGCTGAAGGTGATGTCCAAGATGGGCATCTCCACCTACCAGTCCTATTGCGGCGCGCAGATTTTCGACGCGGTCGGCCTGAAGTCGGATTTCGTGGCGGAGTATTTCACCGGCACCGCCACCCGCATCGAAGGTGTCGGCCTCCCGCAGATCGCCGAGGAAACCGTGCAGCGGCACCGCGACGCTTTCGGCGATGCACCGATCTACAAGACCGCGCTCGATGTCGGGGGCGAATATCAGTTCCGCGTGCGCGGCGAGGACCATGTGTGGACCGCACACACGGTGTCGGCGCTGCAACACGCCGTGCGCGGCAACCTGCCCGACCAATACCGGGCCTATGCCAAGGTCAGCAACGAGCAGTCCGAGCGGCTGCTCACCATCCGCGGCCTGTTCCGCCTCAAGGACGCGCTGGACGACGGCCGCCAAGCCGTGCTGCTTGAGGAGGTGGAGTCCGCGCAGAGCATCGTCAAACGCTTCTCGACCGGCGCCATGTCGTTCGGCTCGATCTCGCGCGAGGCGCATACCACGCTCGCCATCGCCATGAACCGGATCGGCGGCAAATCGAATACCGGCGAAGGTGGCGAGGAATCAGACCGCTTCAAGCCGCTGCCGAACGGCGACAGCATGCGTTCCGCGATCAAGCAGGTTGCCTCCGGCCGCTTCGGCGTCACCACGGAATATCTCGTCAATTCCGACATGATGCAGTTCAAGATGGCGCAGGGCGCCAAGCCCGGCGAAGGCGGCCAATTGCCCGGGCACAAGGTCGACAAGACCATCGCTCGCGTGCGCCATTCGACGCCCGGCGTCGGATTGATCTCGCCGCCGCCGCATCACGACATCTATTCGATCGAGGACCTGGCGCAGCTCATCTTCGATCTCAAGAACGTCAATCCCGACGGTCTTGTCTCGGTGAAGCTCGTCTCCGAAGTGGGCGTCGGCACGGTCGCCGCCGGCGTATCCAAGGCGCGCGCCGACCACGTCACCATCGCCGGCTTCGAAGGCGGCACCGGCGCCTCGCCGCTGACCTCGATCAAGCACGCCGGTTCGCCCTGGGAGATCGGCCTGGCCGAGACCCATCAGACACTGGTCGCCAACCGCTTGCGCGGGCGCATTGCGGTGCAGGTCGACGGCGGCATCCGCACCGGGCGCGACGTGGTCGTCGGCGCGCTCCTTGGCGCCGACGAGTTCGGCTTCTCGACCGCGCCGCTGATCGCGGCCGGCTGCATCATGATGCGCAAGTGCCATCTCAACACCTGCCCGGTCGGCGTCGCCACCCAGGACCCCGTGCTGCGCAAGCGCTTCGTCGGCCAGCCCGAGCACGTCATCAATTTCTTCTTCTTCGTCGCCGAAGAGGTGCGCGAGCTGATGGCGGCGATGGGCTTCCGCACCTTCGACGAGATGATCGGGCAGATGCAGATGCTCGACAAATACCAGGTGGTCGAACACTGGAAGGCCAAGGGCCTGGATTTCTCCAAGCTGTTCTTCAAGCCGCAGGCCGGGCCCGGCGTGAACATCCACAAGTGCGAGCCGCAGGATCACAAGATCCACAAGATCCTCGACCGCCGGCTGATCGCCGACGCGCAAGCGGCGCTCGATCGCGGCGCGCCGGTGCGCATCGTCACCACCATCAAGAACACCGACCGCACCACCGGCGCCATGCTGTCGGGCGAAATCGCCAAGCGTTACGGCCACGAAGGGCTGCCGGCCAACACCATCCACGTGAAGCTCACCGGCACCGCGGGACAGAGCTTTGGCGCCTGGCTCGCGCGCGGCGTGACCTTCGACCTGGAAGGCGACGCCAACGACTATGTCGGCAAGGGTCTTTCGGGCGGCCGCATCATCGTGCGCCCGGCCGCCGATGCCGGCATCGTGCCCGAGCAGTCGATCATCGTCGGCAACACCGTGCTGTACGGCGCCATCGAGGGCGAATGCTATTTCCGCGGCGTCGCCGGCGAGCGCTTCGCGGTGCGCAATTCGGGCGCCATCGCCGTCGTCGAGGGCGCCGGCGACCATTGCTGCGAATACATGACCGGCGGCATTGTGGTGGTGCTCGGCAATACCGGCCGCAACTTCGCCGCCGGCATGTCGGGCGGCATCGCCTATGTGCTGGACGAAGACGGCACCTTCGAGCAGCGCTGCAACATGTCGATGGTCGAGCTCGAACCGGTGCCGGCGGAAGAAGAAGTCGCCGAGCGCGCCTATCATCACATCCACGACCTGGAAACCTCAGGCCGGGTCGAGGTGCTGGAAGATCTGACGCGCTATGACGCCGAGCGTCTGCACCTGCTGATCAGCCGGCACGCGCGGCTCGCCGGCTCGCGGCGGGCGGCGGAAATCCTGACCGATTGGAAGCGATATTGCCCCATGTTCCGCAAGGTGATGCCGGTCGAATACCGCCGCGCGCTCGCCGAGATGGCGAAGGCTGCCACCATGCAGGCTGCCGAGTAGTCGATGGGCAAGATTACCGGTTTCCTCGAATACGAGCGCAACGACCGCGACTACGAGCCGGTCGAGGAGCGCATCAAGCATTGGCGGGAATTCGTCCTGCCGCTGCCCGAGGAGGAGAACAAGAAACAGGCGGCGCGCTGCATGGATTGCGGCGTGCCCTACTGCCACACCGGCTGCCCGGTCAACAACCAGATTCCGGATTGGAACGACCTGATCTATCGCGGCAACTGGCAGGAAGCCGCGCGCAACCTGCATTCCACCAATAATTTTCCGGAAGTCACCGGCCGCATCTGCCCCGCGCCGTGCGAAGCCTCGTGTACGCTCAACCTCGACGACAATCCGGTCACCATCAAGACCATCGAATGCGCCATCGCCGATCGCGCCATCGAGCAGGGCTGGGCGAAGCCCGAGCCGCCGTCGGTCAAGACCGGCAAGCGCGTCGCCATCGTCGGCTCCGGCCCGGCGGGCATGGCCTGCGCCCAGCAATTGGCGCGCGCCGGCCATGACGTGCATGTGTTCGAGAAATTCGCCAAAGCCGGCGGACTGCTGCGTTACGGAATCCCCGACTTCAAGATGGAAAAACACCACGTCGAGCGGCGCGTGGTGCAGATGGAGGCCGAGGGCGTCACCTTCCATTACGGCGCCCATGTCGGCGTCAACCTGCCGGCGGAGACGCTGCTCAAGGACTACGACGCGGTCGTGCTCGCCGGCGGCGCCGAAAAGGCGCGCGACCTGCCGATCCCCGGGCGCGAGCTCAAGGGCATCCATTTCGCCATGGATTTCCTGCCACAGCAGAACCGGCGGGTGAGCGGCGAGCCGCAGGACGCGGGCGAGCCGATCCTGGCGACCGGCAAGCATGTGGTGGTGATCGGCGGCGGCGACACCGGCTCCGACTGCATCGGCACCTCGATCCGCCAGGGCGCGCTGTCGGTGACCAATTTCGAGATCATGCCGGAACCGCCGGAGAAGGAGAACAAGCTGCTGACCTGGCCGGACTGGCCGCTCAAGCTGCGCACCTCATCGAGCCACGAGGAAGGTGCCGAGCGGGAATTCGCCGTGATGACGGCGAAATTCACCGGTGAGAACGGAGCGGTGAAGAAGCTGCATTGCCTGCGCGTTGACGGCAAATTCAAGCCGGTGCCGGGCACCGAATTCGAGATCGACGCCGATCTCGTGCTGCTCGCCATGGGTTTCGTGCATCCGGTGCATGAAGGCATGGTCGAACAGATGAAGCTCGCGCTCGATACGCGCGGTAATATCAAGGCCGACACCTTCGCCTATCAGAGCTCCAATGCGAAAATATTTGCCTGCGGCGACATGCGGCGCGGCCAGTCGCTGGTGGTCTGGGCGATCCGCGAGGGCCGCCAGGCCGCGCATTCGGTTGACAAATTCCTGATGGGCGCCACCACGCTGCCGCGCTGATATTCCAAAGTCATTCCGGCCGAGCGAACACGCCGACAAGTTTACGCAGTCTGCGCAAGCTTGACTGCGGTGTGAGCGAGAGCCGGAATCCATATTCCGAGCCCGTGCGATTCTGCTGCGGTGATAGTTATGGATTCCGAGTTCGCGCTTTCAGCGCGCCCCGGAATGACTGGACCTAGAGCGTGATTGCTTCAGGTTGAATCGCAATCACGCTCTGGGTTATTGTTTGAGCATGATCTTTTCCGAAAACCGGTTCCCACTTTTCGGGATCATGCTCAGCTAGCGCGCGTTGGCGTGCAGGCACCAGGCCAGAATGCCCTTCTGCG
>JBKKAF010000191.1:0-18551 GCA_046714775.1 Xanthobacteraceae bacterium
AGGCGGCCCAGTCGGCGACCGGGAAAACGGCGAACCAAAACTTCACCGTCCAGCCCAGCAACGGCGGGTGATATTCCACTTCCTGCCCGCGCGCCCATTGCAGGGATTGCACGATGTCGGGATGCACGTCCTCGCTGCCGAGTGAGATTACGCCGAACAGCGTCCACGCCGCGACAAACCCGCAGATCAGCGCCGCTACCGTGCGGGCGCGGCGGGTGGGATCGATCAAAGCTTCGAAAATCCGCTCGGCAGGAGCCAGAACGCGGCGTTCGAGGACAGAGAAGGCCATGCGCACCTGCGTTGCAGCGGTCACGAGCGTCCGCTGCCGGATGGCGCGGTCGGCGTCAGCCGAGCATGATAGGTCGGCGGGTCTGAAAGACAATCGCACGCGACACGCGTGTGGCCGTTGAGAAGCTCCCCATCCTTGCGGCGCGCCGGCCGCGCCGCCCACCCGGGGCGACATTCTGCCAACCCCTGCGTCGCCGACGCAGGGGTTTTTCGTAGGCCGCGCCCGCTTTGTGGCGATGGACGCGATGGCGGATCAATGCGATCCTGAACGCAAATTGTGATCGAAGGAGGATACGGTGCTGCTTTTGCGTTCGTGGAGGATGGCCGCGGCCGGTCTTCTGCTTGCGGCCGCGACGGCGCCGGCTGCGGCTGAGACCCAATCGGTCGCCGACTTTTATCGCGGCAAGACCATCCACATGCTGGTCGGGGTCGGGGTCGGCGGGGAATACGACCTGCAGGCGCGGCTGGTCGCCCGCCACATCGGCAAGCATATTCCGGGCAATCCCAATGTGGTGCCGCAGAACATGACCGGCGGCGGCGGGTTGAAGATGGCCAACTACCTGTTCGCACTGGCCGCGCGCGACGGCACCTATATCGGCATGCTGGCCAACAATTTCCCCGCCATCCAGGCGGTCGGCGGCCAGGGCGTGCAATTCGACGCCGCGCAATTCCGGTGGCTCGGCACCATCGCGCAGACCGTGGAAACCATGGCGCTCTGGCATACCGCCGGAGCGAAGAGCATCGACGACGTGCGGCAGCGCGAAGTGGTCGCGGGCGCGTCGGGCCGCGGCGCCATCACCTACAATTTTCCGGCGATGATGAACGAGCTATTGGGCACCAGGTTCAAGATCGTCACCGGTTATGCCGGCGGCAACGAGATTAATCTCGCCATGGAGCGCGGCGAGGTGCTGGCGCGCAACAATACATGGTCGAGCTGGAAGGCGACCAAACCCACTTGGCTCACCGAGAAGAAGATCACCATCATCGCGCAGGCCGGCCCGCGCGCCGGCGATCTCGACGCGCCGTCCGTCGAGCAACTGGCGCGCAATGCGGACGAGCGGCAGCTCATCGAGCTGGTGGTCTCCGGCACCCAGCTCGGCCGCCCGCTCGCCACCACGCCCGGCGTGCCCGAGGAACGGGTGAAGGCGCTGCGCGCCGCCTTCGACGCCACCATGAGGGACCCGGAATTCCTGGCGGAAGCGGTCAAGCTGAATTTGGAAGTGGCGCCGGTCGGCGGCGAGGCAATGCAGCGGATCGTCGAGAAGGTGCTGAGCACGCCGAAGCCGCTCGCGGCCCGCGCCAAGCATCTGCTGGAGTGAGATGCTCGCTTAGTCGCACTTTGGCGGCGGCTCGATGTCGCCCAGGATCAGCCGCGCGCCGCGCTGATAGGTGAAATAGAGCCAGGCCCATTGCAGCGCCACGCGCAGGCGGTTGTCGAAGCCGACCAGCAGATAGACGTGGATGATCGCCCACATCAGCCAGGCGATGCGGCCCTTCAACCTCCTCCAGCCGAAATCGAAGATCGCGGCGTGGCGGCCGATGATCGCGGTGTTGCCGCGGTTGCGGAAGCGGAACGGCGGCACCGGCGTGCCGTCCATGAGATTGCGCACCAGGTTGCGCCCGAGATGCTGGCCCTGCTGCTTGGCCACCTGCGCCAGCGCCGGCAGCGGCGCATCGTTCTCGTCCTTGGCGAGCGCGGTATCGCCCAGCGCATAGACATCGGCGAGGCCGCGCACCGAAAGATCGGGCCCGATGACGATGCGGCCGGCGCGGTCGGTCTCCGCCTTGAGCCATTGCCCGGCCGGCGAGGCCTGCACGCCGGCGCCCCAGATCACATTGCCGGCGGCAATCTTCTTGCCGGCGACCATGACGCCGCCGGCATCGATCGCCTCCACCGCCTGTCCGGTGACCACGCTGACGCCGAGCCGCTCCAGCGCCTGGTGCGCATAGACCGCCAGCGGTTCCGGAAAGGTGCTGAGGATACGCGGCCCGGCTTCGATCAGCAGGATGCGGGCGCGGCGCGGATCGATGCGGCGGAAATCCCGCGCCAGGGTGCGGCGCGCGAGCTCCGCCACGGCGCCGGCCATCTCCACGCCGGTCGGACCGCCGCCGACAATGACCGTGGTCATCAGCGCGTCCTGCGCGGCCGGGTCGCTGGTCACTTCGGCACGCTCGAACGCCAGCAGCAGCCGGTTGCGGATCGCCAGCGCCTCCTGCAGCGTGCGCGGCCCGGGCGCCAGCTTCTTCCATTCCGGATGGCCGAAATAGGAATAGTCGGACCCGGTCGCCACCACGAGCCGGTCGTAACGCAGCACGCCGCCGTCGGCGAGCGTCACCGTACGTGTCTGCGCATCGACGCCGGTCGCCTCCCCCAGCACCACGTCGATATTGCGGTATTTTCCGAGGATGCGCCGGATCGGGCGCGCAATGTCGGCGGGCGACAACGCCGCGGTCGCCACCTGATAAAGCAGCGGCACGAACAGGTGATAGTTGCAGCGGTCAATGACGGTGACGCGCACCGGCGCGCGGCCGAGCTTCTCGGCACAGGCCAGCCCGCCGAATCCGGCGCCCACGATCACCACATGAGGCACAACATGGGGCTGTTCCTGCACGGCGGGCGTGGGCGGCATGCAATGTCTCGGATGACGGTGTGAACCCGGCGGACCACACATTACATAACCGCAGCGACAGCGAGCAGCTAGTGTGGCGGTTCAGAAGTTCCCCATTCCTTGCAGCCAGGTCGGGAGGGAACTTCTGAACCAAAGCCACACTAGCAACGCTATGATTTCTAGTGTCCCTTTGAATCCGAAGTTCGCAAGAGTGCTCGCAGCAGGGGCGTGCGAACTTCGGATTCGGGACACTAGCGGCGATTGAACCCCGATCGGCCACAAAACCGGCCTCGCTTGCCGCCTCAGAACACGGGTGCTAAGCCGCGCGCATGACAGCTGGACCGATCGACAACATCCGCAACTTCTCGATCATCGCGCATATCGACCATGGCAAATCGACGCTGGCCGATCGGCTGATCCAGTCGACCGGCGGGCTGGAGGCGCGCGAGATGGTGGAGCAGGTGCTCGATTCCATGGACATCGAGCGCGAGCGCGGCATTACCATCAAGGCGCAGACGGTGCGGCTGAACTACCGGGCGCGCGACGGCAAAGACTACATCCTCAACCTGATCGACACGCCCGGCCATGTCGACTTCGCCTATGAGGTCAACCGCTCGCTCGCCGCCTGCGAGGGCTCGCTGCTGGTGGTCGACGCCTCCCAGGGCGTGGAGGCGCAGACGCTCGCCAACGTCTATCAGGCCATCGACAACAATCACGAGATCGTTCCCGTCCTGAACAAGATCGACCTGCCGGCGGCGGAGCCGGAGAAGGTCAAGCAACAGATCGAGGACGTGATCGGTTTAGATGCCTCGAACGCAATCGGGATTTCTGCCAAGACCGGGTTGAACGTGCCCGAAGTGCTGGAAGCCATCGTCACCCGCCTGCCGCCGCCCAAGGGCGACCGCGACGCGCCGCTGAAGGCGCTGCTGGTGGACAGCTGGTACGACCTCTATCTCGGCGTGGTCGTTCTGGTGCGCGTCGTCGACGGCGTGCTGAAGAAGGACCAGCGCATCCAGATGATGCGGACCGGCGCCACCTATGACGTGGACCGCGTCGGCGTGTTCACCCCGAAGCTGACCGCGGCCGCGGAGCTTGGCCCGGGCGAGATCGGCTTCCTCACCGGTTCGATCAAGGAGGTCGCCGACACCCGCGTCGGCGACACCATCACCGACGACAGGAAACCCACTGCCGCCGCCCTGCCGGGCTTCCGCCCGGCGATCCCGGTGGTGTTCTGCGGGCTGTTCCCGGTCGACGCCGCGCAGTTCGAGGATTTGCGCGCGGCGATGGGCAAGCTGCGTCTCAACGACGCCAGCTTCAGCTATGAGATGGAGACCAGCGCGGCGCTCGGCTTCGGCTTTCGCTGCGGCTTTCTCGGACTGTTGCATCTGGAGATCATCCAGGAGCGGCTCGAGCGCGAGTTCAATCTCGACCTGATCGCGACCGCCCCGTCGGTGATCTACAAGATCAGCTTGCGCGGCGGCGGCAGCATGGAAATCCACAATCCGGTCGACATGCCGGACCCGATGAAGATCCTGGAGATCGCGGAGCCGTGGATCGAGGCCACCATCCTCACGCCCGACGAGTATCTCGGCTCGGTGCTGAAACTCTGCCAGGACCGGCGCGGCAGCCAGAAGGAACTGACTTACGTCGGCAACCGCGCGCTGGTGAAATACGACCTGCCGCTCAACGAAGTGGTGTTCGATTTCTACGACCGGCTGAAATCGGTGTCGAAAGGCTACGCGTCGTTCGACTATCACCTGACCGATTACAAGCCTGCGGACCTCGTCAAGCTGCAGATGCTGGTGAACGCCGAGCCGGTCGACGCGCTCGCCATGCTGGTGCATCGCACCCGTGCCGAGCAGCGCGGGCGCGCCATGGCGGAAAAACTCAAGGAGCTGATCCCGCCGCACATGTTCCAGGTGCCGATCCAGGCCGCGATCGGCGGCAAGGTGATCGCGCGCGAGACCGTGCGCGCATTCCGCAAGGACGTGACCGCGAAATGCTACGGCGGCGACGTGACGCGCAAGCGCAAGCTTCTGGACAAGCAGAAGGAAGGCAAGAAGAAGATGCGGCAGTTCGGCAAGGTGGACATCCCGCAGGAAGCCTTCATCGCCGCGCTGAAGGTGGATGTGTGAAGGGCCGCTCGCCGGTGACCGGTCTTACCCGATACTTGCAAATAATTCGCAGTTGCATTAGCCTCGTTACAGCAGGAGTCAGCCATGGGACGCATCGCACGCTTGGTAGTGTTCGCTTCGACGCTGTGCGCCGGCGGGGCGCAGGCCGCCGGCGACTTGTCGCGCCAGACGCCGATCGAGATCGTGGTCGAGCTCGGCCGGCCCGGCCAGCACGTCTTCGTGCCGAACAAGCTCCGCTTCGAAACCGGCAAGCTCTACAAGCTCGTGCTCAAGAATCCGAGCGCGGACCCGCACTACTTCACCTCGCACGGCTTCAGCCAGCTCATCTGGACGCGCAAGGTGCAGGTGACCCAGCAGCAAGGCGGCGAGACCGTCACGCTCGCGGAGTTCAAGGGCGCGATCCGCGAGATCGAGGTCTATCCCGGACATACCGCGGAGTGGTGGTTCGTGCCTGTCGCCACCGGCCGGGTCACCGATCTGCAATGCGGCATCGTCGGCAAGGACGGCAAGAGCCACGCCGCGCACGGAATGGTCGGGGAAATCGTTATCGAGTGACGCCGATGGATGTCCGACGCTAGCAGGCGAACTTCCGAATCCCGACACTAGAGCATGATCCCGAAAAGTGGGAACCGGTTCGGAAAAGATCATGCTCAAACAATAAGCTAGAGCGTGATTGCGATTCAACCTGAAGCAATCACGCCCTAGCGCCAGCCTGACTTTTCGCGCAGGCGGTCCTCCTGTTCGGCGAGCTCCGGCGTCAGCGCCTCACCGAAGTCCGCAGCCTCGAACACCGGGCGGATCTCGATTTCGCTCGGGCTCGGCATCGGATTGGGGCAGCGCTTCACCCACGCGACCGCTTCGGCCATGTCCTTGACCTGCCAGAGCCAGAAGCCGGCGACCAATTCGCCGGTCGCACCGAAGGGGCCGTCGATGACGGTGCGGCTCGGGCCGTCGAAGGCCACGCGCTTGCCCCTCACGGAAGGATGCAGACCTTCACCGGCCAGAAGGATGCCGGCATTGACCAGCTCTTCATTGTACTTGCCCATGGCCTCGAGCAGCTCGGTCGAGGGCATGATGCCCGCTTCACTGTCCTTCGTCGCCTTCACCAGAACCATCACGCGCATCGTCTTGTCTCCTCCGATCCACGGCGGCCAACACCAGCCCGCCTGCTCATGGTTCTGAGTCTAGAGCGAAATCGTTGCACAGTGGAATCGAGAATCTTCCATAAATTTCTCAGAGAACTTCCACACGATATTGACCTCCATTACGCACGCCGCAGCGCCTGTGCCTACGCCAACACCTCGAATCCCTCGGTCGCGCATTCCAGCGTTTCGATCAAAGTGACATCGTCGTCGAGCCCGACCAGCGGCCCGACCGTGTAGCGCATCGGCCAGGCGCGGACGATGGCCCAGCGCTTGATGTCCTGCGCTGCCTCGTCCTGCAGGATGACGACGATGTTGCGCCGGCGGGCCGTTCCATCCGCGGTATCTTTCCACCAGTCGAACAACTCGCGCGACTTGGTCACGCCGCGCCGCAGCACTAGGTTGCCGACATGGACGGCGCCAGGGAGCTTGCGTGTTTCGACGTCGTTGCCGTCGCGATACTCGACGACGTCGGCGTGGACTTCGGGCAGCACGACCTCGGCGAAACCGGACAGCGCAATGCCGTCGATCTCGACCCGGAAGTTGTTGTTCAGAAACGGGTCCGTGCGCGTCGCCATGGGAAGTCCCCCTCGCATCGTGGCGAGCCGGGGGCATCCTGCCACAAGTAACGGTTGCAGGGCAGCCGGCCCTGGCCCGGGCGCCGGAACTCCCGCACACCATTGGCGTTCATCCCAGGGAAACAACCGCAGCGTCAGTGCAGGAGTCGGTCATGCCCCGCGGCGACAAATCGAGTTACACCGGAAGCAGAAACGGCGCGCCGCGCACATCGAAGAAAGCTACGAGAAACGCGGCGTCGGCAAGGATGAAGCCGAGCGGCGCGCCTGGGCGACCGTCAACCAGGAAACCGGCGGCGGGAAGAAAAGCGGCTCCGGCCGCGGCAGGCCGGAGAACCGTTCGGCGTCACGCAAGGGCGGCAAGCTCGGCGGATGCGCCGCCGCCAAGCGTCCAAAAGCGGCGCGCTCGGCCGCCGCGCGCAAGGCGGCAAGCACGCGCAAGCGCCGCGCCTCACGCTGACGCGCACATGGGGGCAACCTACTGAACGAGATGGTGGTCCGCGCAGCCCAGCGCGGAAAGCCGAGCCTGCGCCGCTTGTTAAAATGCAGAGGTGATGCCACGTCCACGACATTCGATCTTTGGACCATCGGCCATTCCAACCACCCGGCCGAGCGTTTCACGGCGCTTCTGAAAGGTGCTGGCGTCACCGCCCTTGCCGACGTGCGCTCGGTGCCGTTCTCGCGGCGCTTTCCGTGGTTCTCCGGCAAGGCGCTGGCCGAGCGGCTGCCGCGCAACGGCATCGCCTATCTGGCATTCGGCGAGACGCTGGGCGGGCGGCCGCGCGATCCCGCGCTCTATTGCGACGGCGTCGCCGACTACGCGGCGATGGCGGAGAGCGCGGACTTTCGCTCCAGCCTGGACAACGTGGTGGCGGAGACGCGGCGGTATCGCCTGTGTCTCCTCTGCGCCGAGCGCGAACCGCTCGATTGCCATCGCTGCCTGCTGATCGGCCGCGCGCTCGCAAAGCGTGGGCTTTCGCTTGGCCATATCCTGGGCGACGGGCGCATCGAGTCGCACCCCGATACCGAGGAGCGGTTGCTGGCCGGGTCGGGAGCGGCGGCGGCCGATCTGTTTCATGACCGTCCGGCCCGCCTGGCCGATGCCTATCAGCGGCGCGCCCGCGCCGTAGCCGCCAGGACCCCGGCCAGACTCAAGGCCTAAACCTGGCGTACAGGTTGTGTTCCCGGCGCTTCACCCGCTCTTAAGGCCGAATGGACGGCGACGATCGTCTGGCCGGCCGCGCTATGGCTTCTGTTGCTCGCGGGCGCGCGCATGCAGGTGAGCTATGTGGTGACCTGCGGCTCGCGCGGCGCCGTCGGCGCCACTGGTGCAGAGCGTGCCGCCAGTCTGGGGGGTCAGCTGGAAGCGGGCCACATCCCGCTATGGCTTGAAAAGCTCTCGGCCCCCGGCGACACTTTCTCCGTCTATCGCGTCAAATCCTGAACGCCTGCGTTGCCGCCGTAGCGCGCTTGACCGCGATCATCTCGCAGTTTACCGGGCGGCCGTTATCGGCGAGAATAGGAATGATGGTGCTTGAGTCGCGGAGGAAGATCGGTCTCGGTTTCGCGGTGGCGCTCGGCGTCGCTGTCGTCGCCGCACCGAGCGCGACCGCCCAGGTCAAGGGCTCGGTCAATCCGCAACCGCTGCCGCCGATTGCCAACCCGTCCGATCCTGCCACGCCGGCCAAGGAACTTTTTGGACGTCGCGGGCAGCCCGCGCCGCTCGCCGCGCGCGCCATTGGCTTCTATGCCAAGGGCTGCCTCGCCGGCGCGGTGGCGCTGCCGATCAACGGCAAGACCTGGCAGGTGATGCGGCTGTCGCGCAACCGCAACTGGGGTCATCCGAACCTGGTGAAGGTGCTGGAGCGGCTCGCCGAAACCGGTCCCAAAGTCGGCTGGCGCGGATTGCTGGTCGGCGACATGTCGCAGCCGCGCGGCGGCCCGATGCTGACCGGCCATACCAGCCATCAGGTCGGGCTCGATGCCGATATCTGGCTGACGCCCATGCCGCAGCGCGAGCTCACGCCGGTGGAGCGCGAGGAAATCTCGGCGACCATGATGGTGGCGGCCGACCGCAAGGACGTCGATTCGAAGCTCTGGACGCCGGCGCATGACGCGATCATCAAGGCGGCGGCGCAGAACCGCGAGGTCGAGCGCATCTTCGTCAATCCGGCGATCAAGAAGGCGCTGTGCCGCAATGCCGGCGCCGATCGGGCCTGGCTCAGCAAGGTGCGCCCCTATTGGGGGCACGACTATCACTTCCACATCCGCATCCGCTGCCCGTCCGACAGTGCCGAGTGCAAGCCGCAGGACCCGCTGCCGTCGGCCGGCGACGGCTGCGGCAAGGAGCTCGATCCCTGGTTCACGGACGCCATCCTCTATCCCAAGCCGCCCAAAGTGGCGCCGAAACCGAGGCCACCCTTGAAAGTGGCCGATCTGCCGCCGTCCTGCCGGCAGGTTCTGCTGGCGCCCTGATTCTTCAGAAACATGCGCTCACCAATTCCCTCCCCCTGGAAGGGGGAGGGTTAGGGTGGGGGTCGTTTCTGCCGCTCATTGACCCCCACCCGCTTTGCTTCGCAAAGCGACCTCCCCCTTTTAGGGGGGAGGTAGAGGATGCACCGCACCGCTCACTTCATCGTCCAATTGACTCACACCAGCTGACTCACACCAGCGCGAAGCTGCGCGCGAGCTGCCAGGCCGCGAGCGCGATCACGATCACGCCGACTGCGCTCATCAACACGCGGCTCGGCACCTGCTTCACCGCCCAGCCGCCGAACGGCGCCGCGATAAGCCCGCCGATCACCAGCCCGATCAGTTCCTTCCATGGCGCAACGCCGAGCTCCACGAAAAACGTGGTGGCGGCGGCAATGGTGACGAAGAACTCGGAAAGATTGACCGAGCCGACCGCCTGCCGCGGCGCGTGCCCGGAGCCGACCAGCGTCGAGGTCGCGACCGGCCCAAATCCGCCGCCCCCGCTGGCGTCGAGAAAGCCGGCGACGAATCCGACCGGCGCCGTCCATGCCGCCGGCGCGGTGCGCAGCGGCGCCCGCTTCCAGGCCTTGAGCAAAATGAACAGGCCGATGCACAGCAGATAGAGCGCGATATAGGGACGCGCCGCGCTGGCATCGACATTCGACAGGATCCACGCGCCCAGGATCGCCCCGAACACACCGGCGATTCCGAGGCGCACGACCAGCCGCCAATCGACATTGCGATGATAGAGATGCGACGCGCCGGAGGCGCCGGTGGTGAAGATCTCCGCAGTGTGCACCACCGCGCTGGCATGCGCGGGCGGCAGGCCGAGTGTCAACAACACCGAGGTCGAGATCACGCCGAACGCCATGCCGAGCATGCCGTCGATGGTCTGGGCGGCAAAACCGATCGCAACCAGCATAAAAAACTCAGCCGTCAAGAACTCGACGGTCATGAAATGGTCTCCTCGCCCCTCGGGAGCGCCGCGTCGGCCGACGCGCGCGCGTGTTTGCCGATGCCGGGATTTCGGCGCCCATTGACAACGCGAACCACGCCGGTGGGTTTCGGCCGGCGCTGGTAGAATGTTGTCTTTGAAACTGGCCCGCTCACGCCTCCATCAACGGCCGGGGTCGGTCAAACAACTTTCACGCGGCTTGTTCGACTCGCGAATAGGCGGATCAAGCACGACCGGGAACGCCACCGCATCGAATCTCGCGACCGCAAGCGTCTTGTCGCCTGGCGCTCCCAACGAGGCGACGGCCGCATCTACCATAGAGCAGCAAAAGTCCTGCGAAACTTCAAAACTTACAGCCGCAATAAATAAGGAGGAAAATCCAGATGCGCCAAGTGACATATATTTTTAGACTTATTGTTTGCCCACACTGGGAAAATCCTTCTGCACACCAACCGAGGCTTTTTGCTTCCGGCGGACGGGCTTGCTAAGGTATCGATCACGACCCGCGGCGTGCCGTAAGCACGCCTCGCCTTCCGGAATGGCGCTTCCGGCCACGGTCCTTTCGACAGCAGAGCCTTGCGGAATGGGTGCGCCCTCGCGCGCCCGCGTATGACCGAGGAGCGCCAGATGCCCCACCGCTTGAAGCCGTTGATCATCGCCGCAGTCCTCGCGGCGGGCACGATCCTGTTGCCGCCGGCCGCCGGCGCGCAGGACAAGCCGCTGCTGGTGTTTGCCGCCGCCTCGCTGAAGAACGTCGTCGACGACATCAACGGCGCGTTCAGCGGGCGCTCCGGCAGCAAAGTGGTCGCGAGCTATGCGGCGACATCGGCGCTGATGAAGCAGATCGAGGAAGGCGGGCCGGCCGATGTGTTCATCTCGGCCGATGTCGACTGGATGAATTACGGCGTGCAGAAAAAGCTGATCCGCGCCGACACGCGCTTCAATCTCGCCGGCAATCGGCTGGTCTTGATCGCGCCGAAAGATTCAAAGATTGCCGAGGTCACGATCGCACCGGGCGTGGACCTCGCCGGGCTCGCGGGCGACGGCCGCATCGTCACCGGCGACGTGCGCGCCGTGCCGGCCGGCAAATACGCCAAGGCGGCGCTGGAGAAGCTCGGCGTCTGGAGCAAGGTGGAGCCGAAACTGGCGATGGCGGAAAACGTCCGCGCCGCGCTCGTCCTGGTCGCGCGCGGAGAGGCCCCGCTCGGCATCGTCTACAAGACCGACGCCGACGCCGATCCGGGCGTGAAGATCGTCGGCAGCTTTCCGGCCGGTTCGCATCCACCGATTGTCTATCCGGCGGCGCTGACCGCGGCGGCAAAGCCCGAGGCGAGAAAATATCTCGACTTTTTGCGGAGTGGCACCGCACTGGTGGCGTTCGAGCATTACGGCTTCACCTTTCTGGTGGGCGCCGGTCCCTGATGATGTGACGGACAGCGTGTTCGACCTCACCCCCGACGAATGGACCGCCATCGGCCTCTCGCTCAAGATCGCGATCGTGGCGACGCTGGTGGCCTTGCCGTTCGGCATCGCCATGGCCTGGCTGCTGGCCCGCAAGGATTTTTGGGGCAAGTCCCTGCTCGACGGCTTGGTGCATCTGCCGCTGGTGCTGCCGCCGGTGGTCACCGGCTATCTGCTGTTGATTTCATTCGGGCGGCGCGGCGCGATCGGCAGCTTTCTGGCCGATCATTTCGGGATCGTGTTCTCGTTCCGCTGGACCGGCGCGGCGCTTGCCTGCGGAATCATGGGTTTTCCGCTGCTGGTGCGGCCGATCCGGTTGGCGATCGAGGCCATCGACCGCCGCCTGGAAGATGCCGCCGCGACGCTCGGCGCCGACCGGCTCCGCATTTTTCTCACCGTGACGCTGCCGCTCGCGCTGCCCGGCCTGATCGCCGGCATCGTGCTTTGCTTCGCCAAGGCGCTGGGCGAGTTCGGCGCCACCATCACCTTCGTGTCCAATATTCCGGGCGAGACCCAGACCATCTCGGCCGCGATTTACACCTTCACGCAAATACCGGACGGCGACGCGGCCGCGGGCCGGCTGGTGCTGGTCGCCATCGCCATCGCGCTGGTAGCGCTGGTCGTCTCCGAATGGCTGGCGCGCCGCGCCGGCCGGCGCTTCCACGGGGAATGAGCATGCTCGCCGTCGATGTCGAAAAACGGCTGGGCAATTTTTCGATCGCGGCGCAGTTCGACACCGGAGCCGGCGTCACCGCGCTGTTCGGACCCTCCGGCGCCGGCAAGACCACCGTCGTCAATATGATCGCCGGCTTGCTCAAGCCCGACCGCGGTCGCATCGTTCTCGACAACGACACCTTGTTCGATTCCGCAAGACGCATCAACCTGCCGTCGCATCGCCGCCGCATCGGCTATGTGTTTCAGGAAGGCCGGCTGTTTCCGCATCTCTCGGTCGCCGGCAATCTTGATTATGGCCGCCGCATGTGCGGGCTTACCGCCGATCCCGCGGAGCTGCGGCGCATTCTAGCCTTGCTCGACATCGGTCATCTGCTCGACCGCCGGCCGGGCAAGCTCTCGGGTGGCGAGCGCCAGCGCGTCGCGGTCGGCCGCGCGCTATTGATGCGCCCTCGCCTGCTGCTGCTCGACGAGCCGCTCGCCTCGCTCGACACCGCCAGAAAGCGCGAGATCCTGCCCTATCTAGAACGGCTGCGCGATCAAGCCCGCGTGCCGATGGTCTATGTCAGCCACCATGCCGGCGAGTTGCGCCGCATCGCCAGTTCGGTGGTGCGGCTCGAGGGCGGACGCGTGGCGGCGGTCGGCGGCAAGGAATTGCTCGCCGACGCCGATGCCGACGCGGTTTGATAAGATCGCCGGATGTATCCGCCCGAACGCATCGTCTGTCTCACCGAGGAGACCGTGGAAACGCTCTATCTCCTCGGCGAGGAGCATCGCGTGGTCGGCGTCTCCGGCTATGCGGTGCGGCCGCCGCGGGTGCGCAAGGAGAAGCCGCGCGTCTCCGCCTTCATCTCGGCGGATTTCGATAAAATCCTGAAGCTCGAGCCGGACTTGGTGCTGACATTTTCCGACCTGCAGGCCGATATCGCCGCCGAGCTGATCCGCCGCAATGTCGCGGTGCATGCGTTCAATCAGCGTGACGTCGCCGGCATTCTGGCGATGGTCCGCACCCTCGGCGCGCTGGTGGGCGTGCAGCGCAAGGCCGACGCGCTCGCTGGCTCGCTGGAGGAGGGATTGCGCGCCGTGCAGGCGCGCGCGGCGCTGCACAAACGCCGGCCGCGGGTCTATTTCGAGGAATGGGACGACCCAATGATCTCCGGGCTCCGCTGGGTGGCGGAGCTGATCGAGATCGCCGGCGGCACGGAGGTGTTCCCGGAGCTTTCGCAGCGCAAGAACGCCAAGGACCGTATCGTCTCGGCGCCGGACGTGATCGCGGCCAAGCCCGATATCATCGTCGGCTCCTGGTGCGGCAAGAAATTCGTGCCGGAAAAGGTGGCGGCACGCGCCGGATTTTCCGAAATTCCGGCGGTGCGCGACGGCTTTCTGCGCGAGATCAAGTCACCGTTGATCCTACAGCCCGGCCCGGCGGCGCTGACCGACGGCCTGGACGCTCTGGTCGGAATCATCGACGAATGGGTCACGGCGCAAGCGGTGCGATAATTGCGCGAGCAGCGACCATGCATTCCCTCCCCCTGAAAGGGGGAGGGATGAGTCGCCCACTGCTGCGCCCGGGACACGTTGGCGCTAACGGCTTGTTCCGGCCAGCCGCGTCAACGCATCGGCCAGATAATCGAGGCCCGCGACCAGCGCCGGCCCACCGCACAAGGTGTAGCGGCCGGGCAGAACGAGCCGGCGTGACTGCGGATAAAGCGTCCGCAGTGCCGGATGCGTCAGATAGACCGAGCCCTGGTCGTTTGGTTCTTCAAGCAGGCCGTGCACCACCAACAGATCGGGGCGCATCGCCACCAGTTTTTCCAGCGAGACAAAACCACCGATGCCGGCAGGCGCGCCGGCGGGCGGTCGCAGGCCGGCCTCCGCGATTAGCGCCGCGGTCAGGCTCGCCGGCCCTTCGGTATAGCCGCTGCGCGCGACCAAGAGCGCAGTGGCGCCTTGCGGCCGCGGCGCCGTTGCCAGCCGGCGCTGGGCCGCGTCGAGCTTTGACATCAGGGCTTCGCCGCGCTCCGGATGACCGAGCAGCGCCGCAACCTTGCGGATCTGCTCGCGCGCATCCGCGATGGTGCTGACGAAGTCGATCTCGACCACGCGATAGCCGAGCGAAAGCAGCAACCGCTGCGTCACCGAACGGTCGCGCGGTCCGACCAGGACCAGATCCGGATTGAGCGGGATGATCGATTCCGCCTGCCATTCGATGCGGCGAAAGGCGCGCGCCTCCTCGGCCACCGCCGACAATGACGGATCGGCGGCATAGGGCGACAGGCCGGCGATCTGGCCGGGATCGGCGAGCGCTACCGCCAGCTGATCGGCGCAGACGTTGAACGACACGATCCGGCGCGGTGCGTCGGCCGCCCTGGCAACGCCCGACGCCGCGAGGCCCAGCAGCAACGCCAGCGCCAAGGCCATCGGCGTCATCGGCCGGGTCCATGTCATGCAGGAATGATCACGCAATCCCGTTGGACCGCAAGCCGGAAGTCTATAGGAAGGGCGGCCGGAGGAGCGGTGTGATGGACATAGGCAGGCGCCACGCTTGGCGGCTGGAAGCGGCGCTCGCACTGCTGATCGCTGTGCTCGCGCTGCTGTCGCTGATGGTAGGCCCGGCGGGGCTGTCGCCGCGCGCCGCGCTCGCCGGCCTGATCGACGGGGAAGGCCCGGCCGGCATCATCGTGCGCGACATCCGCCTGCCGCGCACAGTGCTTGCGATTCTGATCGGCGCGACGCTCGGCCTGTCGGGCGCCGCCTTGCAGGGCCTGTTGCGCAATCCGCTGGCCGAACCCGCACTGTTCGGTGCGCCGCAGGCGGCCGCCGCCGCGTCCTCGTTCATGATCGCATTCGGCTTTGCCAGCGCCACCTCGCTCGCGGTGCCGCTCGCGGGCATCGCCGGCGGGCTCGTCTCGATCGGCGGGCTGGTGGCGATCGCGGGGCGACGCGCCAGCCTGACGGTGACATTGCTGGCAGGGCTCGCGCTCGCAAGCTTCGCCGGCGCTGTCACTGCGCTCATTCTCAATCTGGCGCCCAATCCCTATGCCGCGCTGGAAATCGCGTTCTGGCTGCTCGGCTCGCTGGAAGATCGCAGCATCGACCATTTGACCATTTCCGCGCCGTTCTTCGTGGCGAGCTGGGTTCTTCTGGCGGCGAATGCGCGCGCCTATCGCACCTTGACGCTGGGCGAGGATGCCGCAGCCTCGCTCGGCGTCGATCTCGGCCGCATGCGCCTCACGGTCGTGGTCGGGGTCGCGCTCGGCGTCGGCGCCGCGGTCGCGGTGGCCGGCTCGATCGGCTTCATCGGTTTGGTGGCGCCGCATCTGGTGCGCCGCGTGGTGGGCTCCGATCCGGCGCGCGTCTTGCTGCCCGCCGCGCTCACCGGCGCCGCGCTGTTGACCGCCGCAGATATCGCGGTGCGCATGGTCCCCGCGGCCATCGAGCTGAAGGTCGGTGTGGTCACCGCGCTGATCGGCGTGCCGTTTTTCCTGGCGATGATTTTCTCCGAGCGGCGTCTGCTGGAAGGAGCGCCCTCGTGAGCGCCAGCGCCGGCCATCCGCTGCTGCAGACAACCGATCTGTCGGTGCGGCTCAGCGGCGCATTGATTGTCGACGGCGCCGCGCTCACGCTCAGAGCGGGCGAGCTGGTGGCACTGATCGGCCCGAACGGCGCTGGCAAGACCACGCTGGTGCGTGCGCTCGCGGGCCTGATACCGGCCACCGGCGGTATCGCACTGGACGGCCGGTCGCTTGCGGATTTTTCCGCACGCGATCGGGCGCGCCGCATCGCTTATCTGCCGCAAGGCCACGTGTTCCATTGGCCGATGGCGGTCGCAGCGGTGGTGGCGCTCGGC
Organism: Xanthobacteraceae bacterium; assembly: GCA_046714775.1. GTDB lineage: Bacteria > Pseudomonadota > Alphaproteobacteria > Rhizobiales > Xanthobacteraceae > VAZQ01. The sequence goes on from JBKKAF010000191.1 coordinate 16,160, forward strand.
CGCTATCCCCATGCCGACGCCTTCGCGCCGCTGTCCGATGCCGACCGTGCCGCTGTGAGCCGCGCGCTAAAAGCGACCGCGACCGAAGCCTGGGCGGCCCGGCCGGTGACGACACTGTCGGGCGGGGAACGGGCGCGCGTGGCGCTCGCCCGCGCGCTGGCGAGCGAAGCATCGATCCTGCTCGCCGACGAGCCGACCGTCTCGCTCGATCCGCGCCATCAGCTGGTGGTGATGGAACTGCTCGCCCGCCGAGCGCGCGAGGGCGCGGCGGTGCTCGCGATCGTACACGATCTCACGCTGGCGGCGCGCTTTGCCGACCGCATCGTCGTCATGGACCGCGGCCGGCTGGTGGCCGACGGCAGCCCGCGCGAGGTGCTGACACCCGAGCGGATCGCTGAGGTGTTCGCGGTCGAGGCCGTGATCGCCGACAGCGGCTTGGGACCGATGCCGATCCTGCACCGCCCGCTTTGATGGCTTTCGTGTAAGGGGTCAAACCCCAAAAGGTTAGACCCCAAGCCGCGACAGGATTTTTCGCACCATCGTTTCGACCCGGCCAAAGAAGCTTGCGGGTGGCTTGGCGGTTTCCTCGTCATCCTCCGCCAGCCGCAGGCCGACGGTGGCGACGCGGTCGTCGGCGACGCTATGTACGACCAGCGCGATCGGGCCGAGCGGCAGGGTGTCACCCCGCTTCGGCGGCCGGATCAGCCGGCTGGCAAAATGCTCGGCCAGCGAGGTGTCGAAGTCTTCCGGCGCGACTTTCAGCCCGTAAATCTCGGCCAGCGTGCCGAGCGTGACATCGCCGGAGACGAAGAAATCGCCGAGCAGGCGCGGATCGAGCCGCGCCGGCGGCGGCATGTCGACAAAGAACCGGTCGAGCGCCTGCGCCTTTTCCGGCGGCGCCAACAGATAGACATAGTCGCCCTGGCGCACCGGGTGCGCCTCGGCCGGGTTGAGGATTTTCTGGTCGCGCACAACGAGTGTGGGCCGCGCCCAGGACGGCAGCAGTCCGCGCCGCAGATACGGACTGTTCGCGCTGACCGGATAGCCGACGATCTCCTGCTCCAGCTGGCCCGGCAGATCGAGCTCTACCCGGCGCGGCAACGGTTCGTGGCGCGGCAGCGCGACATGCAGCCAATCGGCGGCCCAGCCAATGGTCCAGCCCTGCACCAGCAAGGACGTCAGCACGATCACAAAGGCGATGTCGAAATAAATATACGCCTTAGGATCGACCAACAGCGGGATCGAGGCGAGAAAGATGCCCACTGCCCCGCGCAAACCGACCCAGGAGATGAACGTTTTTTCCCGCCAGGGAAACCGGAACGGCGCAAGACACAGGAACACCGCAACCGGCCGCGCCAGCAACATCAACACGAGCGCAACCATCAGCGCCGGTCCCAGGCTCTCTAACAGGCGCTGCGGCGAAACCAACAAGCCGAGCAGGACGAACATGACGATCTGCGCGAGCCACGTGACCGCGTCGATAAACACGATGACCGTGTTGTGGGCGCGCGTCGGCTGGTTGCCCACCACCAGACCGGCGATATAGGCCGCCAGGAATCCTGACCCGTGCAGCACGGCCGCCAGGCCGAAAACGACCAGCGCGCCCGTGGCCACGAAGGGCGCATGCAGACCCTGCGCCAGACCGAGGCGATTGATGACGTAAACGATGGCGCGCCCGCCGAGCAGCCCGATCACGGTGCCGAGCACAGCCTCCTGCGCAAGCCGGGTCGCAACGTGCTGCCATGAGCCCTGGCCGAGCAGCAGGAACTCGACCAGAACGATGGTGAGAAAGACCGCGAACGGATCGTTGCTGCCGGACTCCACTTCGAGCGTCGCACTAACACGCGGGCGCAGGCGCAAGCCGCGAGCATGCAGCAGCAAGAACACCGCGGCCGCGTCAGTCGATGCCACCACGGCGCCGACCAGGAAGGACTCCATCCAGCCGAGGCCGAGCGTGAATTTTGCGACCGGCGCTGTCAGCGCGGCGGTGATCAGCACGCCCACGGTCGCAAGCGTTGCCGCGGGCGCCAGCACGCTGCGGATCGCCGCGAACCGCGTCCGCAACCCGCCGTCGAACAGAATGAGCGCCAGCGCGATGGAGCCGACCACATAGGTCGAATGCACGTCGTCAAATCTGATCCCGAGCGGCCCGGCTTCTCCGGCCAGCATGCCGACAAGCAAGAAGACGAGCAGCAAAGGGGCGCCGAAACGCAGGGCCACGAGACTCGACAGGATGCCGGCCAGCACCAGCAAGGCGCCGAGCAGAATGCCGAGGTTCACGACTTCGAGGGCTTCCATTCCGTTCGCCAGCCTTGTGCGTCCATTAACCGTCTAGTGGTTAAATTACGCCGCTTCGCACCCCCCATTTTTTTGGGAAACAACCCCAAAAAAA
>JBKKAF010000192.1:0-10690 GCA_046714775.1 Xanthobacteraceae bacterium
CGGGGCGGGCTTTCAAGTCGTAAAGGCCCGCTGTGGCAAAGAGTCGTCATGCCCGGCCTTGTGCGGGGCATCCACGTCTTACTGTCTGAACGAAGCAGGGCTTGGATGGCCGGGACAAGCCCGGCCATGACGCTGATGGCGATACTGGATGCCCCCCGCTTTCGCCGGGCATGACAGTCTCGTTGCTTACGCTGACTTGGCCAAGGGCGGCAGGTCGGCGAGTTCCGCCGCATAGGCCTGATCCATTTTCGGCGTCAGACCCTGCTTGGCCAGCTCGTCGGTAAACATCTTGCGCACCGTCGCCGACTCATCCGCGTAATCGATCTGGTCGCCGCCCACGCGGCGGCTGATCCACGCCTTGGGCACGCCCTGGGCGTTGCGGATCGACACCACTTCGTGCTTGAGCGCGAGATAGCGCGCCGGCGTCTTGCCGGTGTTGAAATGCTGGTGGAACCACATGTTGGGCGGCACGATCAATGTGCCGACCTCCCAGTCGTAGCGCTTCGGCTCCTCGCCTTCCGGCCACATCAGGGAATAGCCCTCGCCCGAGAGGACGATGACATAGGCGCCTGGACCGTGCGCATGGCCCTTCTTATAGGTGCCGACCGGGAACTGGGAGATGTGGCTGTTCATCGAGCCCTTGGCCATGCTGAAGCGGATGTGACCGCCGCCGGCGCCGCGTTCCTTGGCGCTGATCAGTGGCAGGTTGATCGCGTCGGCGACGAAGTTGGTCTTGAGCAGCAGGCCCTCCTGCTCGCCCTTGGCGCTGAAATAGTCGGGCTCGCCGGCGAAGCGGTTCTTGAAGTCGTGGTCGCTGCCGAAGATGAAATCGAGATCCTCGTACAGGTTGATCACCGGCGGCGCGTTGGTCACGCCGACATAGCGCGCCGGCTCCTTGCCGGAGCCGTTGAAATGCTGATGCCAGGCATTGAGCGGAATGGCGAACAGCGAGCCCGCCTTCCACTCGAAAGTGATACGCTTGCCTTCCTTGTTCCAGACCGTGGTCGAGCCGCGGCCTTCGAGGATCAGGATCATTTCCTCGAACAGCTGCCGGTGCGGCTCGAGCTTCTTGCCTGGCGGGATTTCCATGACATAGCTGTCGTTGGAGACCCGCGACGCATCGTGGTTGACGAACACCGCATTGCCGCCGCGCCGCGCCCAGGGTTTCAGGTCCACCGTGCGCAGATTGCGCACATAGAGCGCCGGAATGATCTCGAGGCCTTCGCTCTTGATCCAGCGGGTATAGGGCGTCTCTTTCTCGGTCGCGAATTTTTTTGCGAGATCTTCCGAAACGACGGCATTCTTGGCCATGCGGTGCTCCTTGCAGTCTTTCTATCCGCCCCGGCGTTGCCGGATCGCGCGTTCATCCCGATAGTCGCCCGGGAAAGCCGTGGCGTCTACTGGGGAAATAATATCGCGGTCGGTCGCCGCAAGCGGCCTTCGTTCTGCATCGCCTATCCCTACGCCTTGTGGTCGTGGGCGTGATGGTGGTCGTGGTGAGGATCATGCCCGTGACCATGAGCATGATCATGCGAATGGGAATGCCCCTGCTCGCGGTCATGATGATGGATGCGCTGCGCCGGCCGGCCGCCGCGCGGGTCCTCGCTGAACACCAGCGACTTGATCGTGACGGGCACCGTGTAGGACGGCATTCGGATACGGCCGAGATCGATATAGTCGAAATCGCGCAGCATCACGCCGTCGATCGCCAGGATTTCGCTCTCGACCAAGAGCTCATCGCGCAGGATGGCGCCGAGCGTCTGCGCGATGTCGCCATCGAGCATGATGTACAAAGGCTTGCGCCGCTCGACCGTGTTGGCAAGGCCGTGACGGATGCCTTCGGCAAAGGCGGCGATCCGTTCATAAGACGGCAGGCCCTGCCAGTGTAGCGCCAGCGCCACCTCGCCCTCTCCCTCGATCAGGTCGAAGGCGGTGAAATGCGCGCGGATCGCTTTCGCCAGCTTGCCGGGGTCGATGACCTCCTCGCAGACAAAGGCCGGCTGCACCACTTGCAGATTGCGCCGCGGCAGCAATTCGCCCGGCTTGGAAATGTAGCTGGTATTGCCGCTGAGCTGCACGCTGTATTCGGAAGCGCCGAGCGCGGTGGCGCGTATGCATTCGCCGGCCGGCAGCATCGGCCAGGGCAGCGCGCCGGAATCAACGCGTTTGCGGATCGCCTGGCCCAGGCGCTTGCCCATGTCGCCGAAGTCGCGCTGCTCGCGGCCGTAGACATATTCGCCGACGCCGCCTGAAAACATGATGCCGTCGATGCGGCCGAGCGCGGCGATCGGATCGGTCAGGTAAAGATGCTCGACCGCCGGCGGCATCGGCCGCTCGGTGAGCGCCGCGACCAGCTCATCGGCCATACACTCGGCGACCTTGTCGAGATCTTGCGGATCGATGACATCACCCTTGTGCCAGTCGAAGCCGGCTTGCCGCGCATGATAGCGGCCGGCGGGATCGAGCCGGGTGATGTGACCCTTGTCATCCACCACCTGCAGCCGCCCGCCGATATGAACCGCAGCCGTTGCGGTCACAAAACCCTTTTCGACCAGAGCAAGCTTGGTGGTGCCGCCGCCGATATCGATATTGAGCACGCGCTTGTTCTCGTCGTGCGAAATGCGCGAGGCGCCGGAGCCATAGGCCGCCAGCATCGATTCCATGTGATGCCCGGCGGTGGCGCAAACGAAGTCGCCGCCCTGCTCGGACAAAAGACGCGCGATGCCCTCGGCATTCTCCCGGCGCAATGCCTCGCCGGTCAGGATCACCGCCCCGGTATCGATCTGGTCCGGCCGCAAGCCCGCGGCCTCGTAGGCGTCGGCGATGATCTTGCCGAGACCGGCATCGTCGATGCGTTCTTCGCTTTGATACGGCGTGAGCGTGACCGGCGATTGGTACAGGGTCTCGCGCGAAACCACATAGAAGCGGCTGGTGAGATCCTCGCCGTAACGGCGCAGATTGATGCGGGAGAAGATGACCTGGGTGCCGGAGGAGCCGATGTCGATGCCGACGCTCACCAGCGTGACATGGTCTTGCAGCCAGATCGGGTTTTCTTCCAGCGGAGCATCGTCGTCGAACTCGAAGTGATCGTGATCGTGGTCGCTGATGCCCTCGTGCTCGTGCACGAAATTCACGCCCAGCAGATGATCCGAGAGGTCGTGCCCGCCTGCGCTTTTCTTGTCTTCAGCCTCGGCCATCAGACCTTAACTCCATACAAAAGGGCGGGATCGGGGGGTCACCCGACGTAAAGCGGCCATGGCGAAAACGCAAGTGCTGCAAAGGCGATCACGGCCGCCGAGGGACTTCCGCCACCGGCATTCTGAAGCTGCAACCGCAAGGCGAAACGCCTATCGGCCCCACGACCGGGAGGCCAAATCGCGGTAGTTTCGTTTGACAGAGTGTGGACCGGCGCTACCTTTCGCGGGCTTCTCACCCGACGATTGGAAAGCCCGTGACCCAGAACGACGCAACGACAAAAATGGCGGCGGAAGCCTATCTTGCCCGGCTGGGCGAGCGCGGCGTGGAATACGTCTTCGCAAATGCCGGAACCGACTTTGCCCCGATCATCGAGTCGCTGACCCGCAGCGCCGGCCGAAAAATTCCCCGTTTCATCACCGTCCCGCACGAGAACGTCGCCATGGCGATGGCGCATGGCTATTACCGCATTTCCGGCAAGCCGGCGGCGGTGATGGTGCACGTCACGGTCGGCACGGCCAATGCCCTGTGCGGCCTGATCAATGCGTCGCGCGACAACGTTCCGGTGCTGCTCGCCGCCGGCCGCACGCCGATTACCGAAACCGGCCATGCCGGTTCGCGCAACCGCTCGATCCATTGGGGCCAGGAGGCGTTCGATCCCGGCGGCATGGTGCGCGAATATGTGAAGTGGGACTACGAATTGCGCGGCGGACAACCGGTCGAGGCGGTGGTGGACCGCGCGCTCGACATCGCCATGAGCGAGCCGCGCGGACCGGTCTATCTCACGCTTCCGCGTGAGGTGCTGATCAATCCGGCAGTGCCTTCAAGGCGCGATACGATCCGCCCGCTCGGCGCCACGGCGCCGGAGCCCTCACGGCGCGCGATCGAGGAGGCCGCGCACCTCATCGCCAATGCGGAATTCCCGCTGATCGTGACTGCCAGTGTCGGGCGCGATCACGCAGCGGTGGGCGAGCTCGCCGCCCTCGCAGATACCTTCGCGATCCCGGTGGTGCAGAGCGAAGCGCGCGACCTGAACCTTCCCACCGACCATGCGATGAATCTGGGATTCGACCTCGGCGCTTTCCTGCCGAAGGCCGACGTGATCCTGGTGCTCGACAGCATCGTGCCGTGGATCCCGCGTGCGCACGGCCCGCGCAAGGATGCCAAGATCATTCACGTTTCGGCCGATCCGCTGGCAATCCGCTTTCCATTCCGGGAATTCGAAGCCGACCTGCTGATCACCGGGGCTCCCGGCATTGCGCTGTCGATGCTGCGCGAAACCCTCGCCGATGCGATGAAAGGCAAGGCTGCGGCGATGGCAAGCCGGCGCAAGACGATCGCTGCGGCGCGCGAGGACTTGCAGGCGCGGCAGAGGAAGCTTCTCGACTCCATGAAGGACCAGTCGCCCATCCATCCGGCCTGGCTTTCGCATTGCGTCAATGAGGTGAAATCCGAGGACGCCATTATCGTGAACGAGCTCGGCCTTTCACTTCCCCATTTGCATTTGAGCAAGCCAGGATCGTTCATGGGTAACCTGCTGTCCGGCGGGCTCGGCTTCGGGCTGGGCGCCGGGCTCGGCGCCAAGCTCGCGGCGCCCGAGCGCGAGGTCATCGTCGCGGTCGGCGACGGCTCGTACATTTTCGGCAATCCGCTGCCCTATCACTATGTCGGACGCGCCGAGAATTTGCCCACGCTGACCATCATCGCCAACAACCTTGGCTGGGGCGCGGTGCGCAGCGCGACCCGCGACGTTTTCCCGGACGGTCATGCGGTCAAGGCGAACACGATGCCGCTGACCGAACTGAAGCCGTCGCCGGACTTCGAGAAGGTGGTGGAGACCTGCGGCGGGCGTGGCGAGCGGGTGGAGACGGCGGGCGACTTGGTGCCCGCGTTACGCCGCGGCCTGGAGGCGGTGCGCTCGGGCGTCGCCGCCACGCTCAACGTGATTACTCAGTTGAGGCATTAGCTAGCTTTGCCGCGATCCGTTTCCCGCACGCGGTGCAGCGCGCAGCGGTGCACCGCAGATGCGGGATCGCGGTTCGAACTTACAGCGAAACAACCGGGGTCCCGGGTCTGCAGCGCACCACTTCGCTACGCTTCGTGCTGCGCTGGCCCGGGACACGGACACATAACAAAACGGCGCTGAGGACGGCGCCGTTTCCGTTGATCGTTCGTAACCGGCTACTGCCAGGCCCGATTGTCCACCGTGTTCTCATAGGTGGCGCCCGGAGGAACCAGGCCCCATCCCACCGTCCACTGATAGGTGTGGTCGAACCGCTCGCGGGTATAGGGCTCGGGCGGCGCATTGAGGATGCGCGACAATTTGAGGTCCTTGGTGCTCAACAGGCCGCCGGCCTCCTCCACCAGATAGTGGGCGTATTTGCCGGGATCCTTTTGAATGGCATCCGCCGCCTCCGCCTCCGCCCGGAACATTTTCTGCAAGGTCGGACCGTCCAGCTCCTCGCCGGCCGCCTCGCTGCGGGTCGAATGGGATTCGATGATGACGCGCAGGCCTTCCTTCTCGGCCACGCTGATCCATGGCTCCATCAGGCTGACGGCGGCGACGTCGCCATTGCGCAAGGCCTTGACCCGCTCCTCATGGGTTCCGGCGTTCACCCATTTGATCTGGTCGCGGTTGAGAAAGCCTTCCAGCATCTTCAGCATGGTGAAGTGCGAACCGTTGAACGGACTCACCGCGATCGGACGGTTCTTGAGCTGCTCGGGTTCGTAGATACGCGCCTTCGGGTCGACCACGATCGCAAACGTCGACATCGCCGAACCCAAGGCCACGATCTTGGCCGGCCGATGCCCGCCTTCGATGTTCGACTCCACGGCGCGCTTCATGATGCCCCATTCGCACATGCGGAACTGGTCGCATTCGCCCTGCTCGTAGAGGGATTCCATGGTGCGCTTGAAGATGTTCTCGCGCAGCGCCTGGTGATCGGCGCCGCGCTGACCGGTGCCCGGTGTCTTGACGATCTCCACATCGAGCCCATGGTCTCTGAAGAAGCCCTCGTCGCGCGCCACCAGCAAAGGCAGGTCGTGGATGGCGTTCATCATCGACGCCTTGACCTTTTTGCGTGTCGCCGTGGCTGCCGTCATGGCTCGTTCCTTCCCGTTACCTGAGGTCCCTTGCCGATATCTATACGCCGCCCGGCAACAACCGCGCAACGCACCAGTCCCCTCACCTTTTGACCCGTTTGGTGTACTCGGCAATGAATGCCCTGATGTCCGGCGAGGCCACCAGCATGTCGCGCACCTGCGAATTTATCGTCCCGCCGGTCACATATTCCGGCACGAACTCGATCACCTTGGTGGCCTCGGCGGCGAAGTCTTTGTCGTTGTTCACGCGCTGCACGGCGGCGCGCAACGCGTCGACGGCAACCTGCGGCACACCGGGCGGCATGACGATCAACCGCTGCATGGTGGCGTTGACGTCGAAAATGGTGCGGTAGGCCTCCCAGAGCTCGCCGGAGGGCACGGTGCCTTTGATCGTCTTGTAAAGCTGCGGGAAGGTCGGGATCGAAAGCCCTTCCATCTGCTTCGAAACCGGAGGCGTGTCGCCGGTATGGCTCGAGTCGTAGAACACCGGGATCAGCTGCCCGGTTTTCACCAGCCGAGGTTCGACCACGCCGCGATAGGTCGGCACCGATTCCGAGAACATGTTGATTTCGCCGCGCTCCAGCGCCAGCCGCGCGGGCGCGCTGCTGCGGTAGCCGGTGACATATTGATGCGGCACACCTAGCATATCGAGCGCCAGCCGCAAGCGCAGGTCCTTCGATGTGTCGGCGCTGAGACCGCCCGCCACCAGACCCTTCGCCTTGACGATGTCGGCCGGCTGCTTCATGCCCGGCGCCACGTCGGTACGCACGAAGTGGACGGTGGTGCCGGGCTGGTAGGCGACGAACTCGTGGCTTTTGAACTCGACCTTGAACCGTTCCGGCTCGGCCACCGCTTGCCACGAGGTGCCGCTGAGATAGGCGACCATAGTGCCGTCCTTGGGACCGAGTTCGCCCAGATAGGTGGCGCCCATCATCCCGCCCGCGCCGTCCATGTTCTGGACGATCACGGCCGGCTGGCCTTCGATGTGCTTCGCCATGTATTTGGCGAACAGGCGTCCCTCGAGATCGGTCGGGCCGCCGACAGCGAAATTGATCAGCACCGAAAGACGCTTGCCCTTGTAAAAAGGATCGGCGGCGGCCGCATCCTGCACCCCGGCTGCGCATTGGATCGCCGCGCACAGCCCGGCGATAGCAGCTTGCATCCGAAACGGGTTCATGATGAGCCTCATTGTAACAGTCAGGTAGCGGACAATAGCCGCCGACGATGCGCAGAGACAAGATCGCGTGCGTGATGGCGGAGCGATAGATTACATACACCCGTTCGGGTGCGACAAAACCGCCGGCCAAAAAAAGGAGTGTCGATGGGAAGCCGTTTGACCGCATGGCTCAGCAGAACGCCGGTGCACACCTTCATCCTGTGCCCGCTGGCGGTGATCGCCTTCGAGTTGGCGGTCTATGGCAAGCTCACCTTTGTACCCTGGGGCGTTCCGCTCGTGCTCTGGGGTTATGCGCAATATTTCTTTTGCGGCAATTATCGCCTGCCGCGCGCCGGCGGCAGTTCCGGCATGGAGGTGGCGCCGGATCGGATCATCGCGACCGGGCCCTACCGCTACACCCGCAATCCCATGTATCTCGGACATCTGATTTTCATGCTCGGGCTTGCGGTGACCTTGTGGTCCTGGTTTGCGCTGATCCTGTTCGGCCTGCGCGCGGTCTGGTTTCACCGCCGGGTGCTGCATGATGAGGCGCGACTGCAAACAAAGTTCGGCGCTCCCTATGCCGCCTATCGGATGGAAGTGAAGCGTTGGATTCCGGGCATTCTCTGACCGCGCGCCTGGTGTAAGATGACGCCGGCGTCCTGCCGAAGGAACAAGCGACGTGCTGGAAAAGAGCCAAAGCCAGCGGTTCAACGCCTATGACCGCGCGCACGCGGACTTGCGTGAATTCATTGCGCGCGCGGACAGCGCTGGCGAGGTGATGCGCGTCAAAGGCGCCGACTGGAATCTGGAAATGGGCACGCTGGCAGAGATCGTGTATCACGCGCGGCCGCAGCCACCCGCGATCCTGTTCGAGGATGTGCCCGGCTATCCCAAGGGCATGCGGCTTATCTCCGGCGCGACCAATTCGTCCAAACGACTGGCCATCACGCTCGGCCTGCCGGTACCCGAGGCGCCGCTCGACGTGGTGCGCGCCTATCGGGACCGCATGAAAGTCCATCGCCCGATCCCGCCGAAGACGGTGGCCAAGGGGCCGGTGTTCGACAATGTGGACCGCGACGATGCGGTCGACCTGCTGAAATTCCCGGTGCCGTTCCTGCACGAACATGACGGCGGGCGCTTCATCGGCACCGACGACCTGGTGATCATGCGCGACCCCGAGGAGAACTGGGTCAACTGCGCCACCTACCGCGCCATGGTGCAGAACAAGAACCAGCTCTCGCTGTGGATTTCTCCCGGCAAGCACGGCCGCCAGATCCGCGACAAATACTTTCGCGCCGGCAAACCGTGTCCGGTCCTGATCTCCTGCGGCCACGACCCGCTGCTGTTTCTGGCCGGTGGCAACGAGGTGAAATTCGGCCTGTCGGAATACGATTACGCCGGCGGGCATCGCGGCAAGCCGTTCGAGGTCGTGCAGAGCGAGCTGTACGGCCTGCCGATGCCGGCCGGCGCCGAGATCGTGCTGGAAGGCGAGATGGTCGAGGGCGTGACGGCGCGTGAAGGCCCGTTCGGCGAGTTCACCGGCTATTACGCGTCGAGCCCGAGCGAGCAGCCGGTGGTGCAGGTGCGGCGGGTCTATTGGCGCAACGATCCGATCCTGTCGATCGCTTCGCCGATGCGTCCGCCGTCGGACTTCTCATTCTCCAAATGCGTGATGAAGGCCGGCATGATCTGGGACGAGGTCGAGCGCGCCGGCCTGTCCGGCGTCAACGGCGTCTGGTGTCATGAATTCGGCGGCGCCCGCATGTTCAACGTCATCGCCATCAAGCAGGCCTATCCCGGCCATGCGCGGCAGGCCGGCATGCTGGCGGCCAGTTGCCAGTCGGGCTCCTATCTCGGCCGCTTTGTCGTGGTGGTCGACGAGGACGTCGATCCGACCGACATGTTCGACGTGATGTGGGCGATCTGCACGCGCTGCGATCCCGCCGCCGATATCGAATTCTTCCGCCGCGCATGGAGCGGCCCGCTCGATCCGATTCTCGACAAGACAAGTTCCACCAATTCGCGCGCGGTGATCGACGCCTGCCGGCCGTTCGAGCGGCTCAAGGATTTCCCCCGCGTGGCGCGCGCCAGCCCCGAGCTGCGGCGCAAGGTGGCGGAGAAATTTGCCGAGATTCTCGGCAAGATCGGCGCCGCCTGATCTTCCGCCCGAACCGAATGTCATCTCGCTTCGCCCATTGACCCGTCATGCCGCGCCATCGTGGCGCTTCACTCGGAGAACTGTCCATGCCCAACACGCTTGCATCCACGCGCCATGATCTGGCGCTCGCCAATCGCATCCTGGCCCATGAAGGCGTGGTCGATGCCTTCGGGCATATCAGCGTCCGGCATCCCGACAATCCCGATCGCTATCTGATCGCGCGCTATCTGGCCTGCGAACTGGTGCAGCCGGACGACATTTTCGAAATGACCCTGGATTCCCAGCCGGTGAAGTCCACCAATGAGCGCTTCTACAGCGAACTGCCAATCCACGGCTGCATCTACCAGGCGCGCCCGGACGTGCAGTCGGTCTGCCATCACCATTCTCCATCTGTGCTGCCCTATTGCCTCACCGGCATCGAGCTCATTCCGGTGGTCGGGCTTGGCGGCACGATGGGCAAGGTGCCGTTCTGGGACAGCCGCGATGAGTTCGGCGACACCAACCTCCTCGTCACCAAACCGGAGGAAGGACATTCGCTGGCGCGCGCCTTGGGGCGGCACGCGATGGTGTTGATGCGCCGGCACGGCGCTACCGTCGTCGGCAAATCATTGCATGACTGCATGTTCCGCTCGATCTACGGCTGCTTGAACGCGGAGATCCAGAGCCGGTCGATGGCGATGGGAACGATCGCGCCGCTGACCACGGGCGAGGCGGAATTGTGCGGTGCCCATAGCGGCGGCCGGCCGGCCGGGCGCGCCTGGGACTATTGGGCGATGCGCCTGCAAAAGGCCGAGGGCACCTGGCCGGCGGCCGGGCGCCGGTCGAAGGCGAAACCCGCACGCGACAGCGGCAAGCGGAGCGCGCCCAAACGGAAAAAGCCGGCGACGCGGCGCAGGAGCGACCGGTTGATCGGCAAGCGGCGATGACGTCGATGCAATCTTTAGTCGATGCAATCTTTAAAGGAGCGGCGCGCCGCTATTTGAGCAGCGCGCCGGTTTTCTCGGCGATCGCGGCCGGCGTCTTGTAGATGTCCTTGACCAGCTGGTCGAGCTTGGCGCCGTCCACCGGGGTGATCT
>JBKKAF010000193.1:0-8358 GCA_046714775.1 Xanthobacteraceae bacterium
GCCATCAACAGCGCGCCCATCTGCGACGGCGTCGCTTCGCCCGACATCATGCTGTCGAAGCCGCGCGCGGCCTCGTCGCGGCGGCGCGCCCCGCCCGGCGCGGCCCGGGGGCTTATAAACAAATGGCGCGGGCGGCCGGGCCCCCGCCGCGCGGCTAATTGCGGGCGCCGTGACCGACGAGTTCAACGGGCTCATCGCCATGGGCGCGACCGGCGCGGCGCTCAGCCGCGACGAGGCCGCGCGCGGCTTCGACAGCATGATGTCGGGCGAAGCGACGCCGTCGCAGATGGGCGCGCTGTTGATGGCCTTGCGCGTGCGCGGCGAGACCGTGGACGAGCTCACCGGCGCCGTGACCGCCATGCGAGAGAAGATGTTGCGGGTTTCGGCACCGGCCGGCGCGATCGACGTGGTGGGCACCGGCGGCGATGCTTCGGGTTCGTACAACATTTCCACCTGCGCCGCGTTCATCGTTGCGGGCGCCGGCGTTCCAGTCGCCAAGCATGGCAATCGTGCGCTGTCCTCGCGCGCCGGCGCCGCCGATGCGCTGGCCGCACTCGGCGTCAATATCGAATTGTCGCCCGAGGGCATTGGCCGCTGCATCCGCGAGGCGGGCATCGGCTTCATGTTCGCGCCCGCGCATCATCCGGCGATGAAGAATGTCGGTCCCACCCGGGTGGAGCTCGGCACCCGCACCATCTTCAATCTGCTCGGACCGCTGTCCAATCCGGCCGGCGTGAAGCGCCAGATGGTGGGGGTTTTTTCGCGGCACTGGATCGAGCCGCTCGCACAGGTGCTGAAGAATCTGGGCGCCGAGCATGTCTGGGTGGTGCACGGCTCCGATGGCCTCGACGAGATCACCACCGTCGGTCCGACCGCGGTGGCGGCGCTGGAGAACGGCACGGTGCGGACGTTCGAGATCACGCCCGAGGACGCGGGATTGAAACGGGCAACCTCGGAGGATCTGCGCGGCGGCGACGCCAAGCACAATGCGCAGGCGCTGCTCGGTGTGCTCAAGGGCAAGCGCGGACCGTTTCGCGACGTGGCGATGATCAATGCGGCCGCCGGACTGATCGTGGCCGGGCGGGCCAAAGAGCTAAAGGACGGCGTTGCGCTGGCCGCCAAGTCGATCGATTCCGGCGAGGCCGAGCGCCGGCTCGACCGCCTGGTCGCGATCTCCAACGCCTGAGCGCCGCCATGGCCGACATCCTCTCCACCATCGAGGCTTACAAACGCAAGGAGATCGCCGCGGCCAAGCGCGCGCGCCCGCTATCGGTCGTCGAAGCAGAGGCAAAGGCAGCAGCGCCTCCGCGCGGCTTTCTGGCGGCGATCGAGCGCCGTCTGGCGCGCGGCGACTACGCTTTGATCGCCGAGATCAAGAAGGCGAGCCCGTCGAAGGGGCTGATCCGCGCCGACTTCGATCCACCGTCATTGGCGCGCGCCTATGAAACCGGCGGGGCCACTTGCCTTTCGGTGCTGACCGACGCCCCGTCGTTCCAGGGCAAGGCGGAACACCTCACCGCGGCGCGGGCGGCAACGCGGCTTCCGGTGCTGCGCAAGGACTTCATGTACGAGCCGTATCAGGTGGCGGAGGCGCGCGCGTTCGGCGCCGACTGCATCCTGATCATTATGGCGACGGTCGACGACGCGGTCGCCAAGGACCTTGAAGATGCGGCCTTCGGGCACGGCATGGACGTGCTGCTCGAAATCCACAACACGGATGAACTTGCGCGCGCGTTGCGGCTGCGCTCGCGCCTCCTCGGCATCAACAATCGCGACCTCAAGACCTTCGAGACCACGTTGGCGGTGAGCGAACAATTGGCGCCGCAGGTGCCGCCCGGACGAATCATTGTCGGCGAGAGCGGCCTGTCCAAGCCGGACGATCTGGCGCGGCTGGCGCGCGTCGGAATTTCCACATTCCTGGTCGGCGAAAGCCTGATGCGCGAAGTCGATGTCGAGGCCGCGACTAGGGCCTTGATCAGCCGCAATCAGGCGCGCCGTAGCGGCGCGGCGAGGTAGCCGTGACGCGCGCGCGCAAACTCACCCATCTCGGCAAGGGCGGCGAGGCGCGCATGGTCGACGTCTCGGCCAAGGCCGCCACCGAACGCGTCGCCGTCGCCGAGGGCCGCGTGGCAATGACACGCAAGACGCTCGACCTCGTGCTCAAAGGCAATGCCAAGAAGGGCGACGTGCTCGGCGCCGCCCGCATCGCCGGCATTCTGGCCGCGAAGCGGACGCACGAGCTGATCCCGCTTTGCCATCCCCTTTCCGTCTCCAAAGTCGCGGTCGACATCGAACCCGACCGCAGCCTGCCCGGGCTACGCGTGCGCGCGACCGTCAAGGTCAGCGGCCAGACCGGTGTGGAGATGGAAGCGCTCACCGCCGTGTCGGTCGCCTGCCTCACCATCTATGACATGGTCAAAGCGGTGGAGCGCGGCATGCGCATCGAGGGCATCCGGCTGATCGAGAAGCGCGGCGGCAAGTCGGGTCACTACCGGGCAAAGGAGTAGACCGTGGCGCTGATGCCGGTCGCGGAAGCGCTCGCCCGCGTGCTGGCGGAGGCCAAGCCGCTGCCCGCCGAGGCCGCCCGGCTGATCGAGGCCCATGGCCGCGTGCTGGCCGAGGATATCCAAGCCTTGCGCACGCAGCCTCCGGCCGATGTCTCCGCCATGGACGGTTACGCGGTGCGCGCGGCGGATGTCACCCAGGCGCCGGCGCAGCTCAAGCTGATTGGCGAAGTGGCGGCTGGCCATCCGTTCGCGGGCACGGTCGGGGCCGGGCAAGCGGCGCGCATCTTCACCGGCGGGGTGCTGCCGCCGGGCGCCGACACCGTGGTGATCCAGGAGAACACATTACGCGAAGCCGACACGGTGCTCGTCGCGGCGAGCGCGCCTGACGGCAACAACGTGCGCCGCGCGGGGCTCGATTTTACCCAGGGCGACAGGCTGCTCACGCAAGGCCGCCGTCTCACCGATCGGGATCTGGCGCTGGCGGCGGCCGCCAACCACCCGAGCGTGCTGGTGCATCGCCGCCCTAAATTGGCGGTGCTGGCGACCGGTGATGAACTTGTCCTGCCGGGTTCGGCCCCCGGGCCGGGCGAGATCGTCTATTCGAACGGCTACGCACTCAGTGCCCTGGCGCTGAGCGAGGGCTGCGATGTCATGGACCTCGGGATCGTCCCCGATCGTCTGGCCGAGACCGTCGCCGCCGTGCACCGCGCGGCCGACGGTGGCGCCGATATCCTGGTCACGTCCGGGGGAGCCTCGGTCGGCGATTACGACCTGGTGCAGCAGGCGTTGGCGGCCGAGGGGTTGGCGCTGTCGTTCTGGAAGGTCGCCTTGCGGCCCGGCCGGCCGATGTTGCATGGCCGGCTCGGCGACATGCACGTGCTTGGGCTGCCGGGGAACCCGGTCTCGGCCTATGTCTGCGCGGTCCTGTTCCTCGTTCCGCTCATTCGGCGGCTGTCCGGGCGCAGCGATGTGGAGCCCGCGCCCGAATCGGCCGTGCTTGGCAGCGCACTCCCAGCCAACGACGAGCGTACCGACTACCTGCGCGCCGCTCTTGCCCACGGACCTGACGGACCTGTGGCCACGCCGTTTCCGGTGCAGGACAGTTCGATGCTGGTTCCGCTGGCAAAGGCCGATTGTCTGGTGGTTCGCGAGCCGTTTGCGCCCCCGGCCGCCGCGGGCAGCCGCTGCAGCATCCTTAAGCTCGCGCTTTAGCGCTCATTCGAGTTGTTCACTTCAAATTAAATGGTTGCAGAACACATATGGAACATATAGTGTCCGTTCATGATTTGTTTCGACCGGTAGTAGTACCGAGCGACCAGAAAAAGGGGAAACACCCGATGCTGACACGCAAGCAGTTTGAGCTGCTGCGCTTCATTCACGAGCGCCTAAAGGAAGCGGGCGTGCCGCCCTCCTTTGACGAAATGAAGGACGCGCTCGACCTGCGGTCCAAATCCGGCATTCACCGGCTGATCACGGCGCTGGAGGAGCGCGGGTTCATTCGCCGGCTGCCGAACCGGGCGCGCGCTATCGAGGTGATCAAGCTGCCCGAATCCGTGAGCCACGGCATCGGCCCCTCCCGCGCGCGGGGCTTTACCCCGAGTGTGATCGAAGGAAATCTGGGCCGCGTTCGCAGCGGTTCCGAGGACGAAGGCGGCCGGCCGGTCGCCGTTCCGGTGATGGGACGGATCGCCGCTGGTACGCCGATCGAGGCGATCCAGACCAAGACCCATGTGGTCAACATGCCGCCGGAGCTGTTGAGTTCGGGCGAGCATTTTGCGCTGGAGGTGCGCGGCGACTCGATGATCGATGCCGGTATCCTCGATGGCGACACCGCGCTGATCAAGAAAACCGACGGCGCCGAGACCGGCGATATCGTGGTGGCGCTGATCGACGAGGAGGAAGCCACCTTGAAGCGCTTCCGGCGGCGCGGCGCTTCGATCGCGCTGGAACCCGCCAACACCACCTATGAGGTGCGCATCCTGCCGCCCAACCGCGTGCGCATTCAGGGCAAGCTGGTGGGATTGTTCCGGCGCTACTAATCCCCCGCCTCCAGGTCGTCGGCAGCCGGCGTTGCGTCCGGCGTCCGCAACGTTGTCGATGGCTGGGCCGTAGCTGGCGTGGCATCCGTCTGCGCAATCGCCCGCGCCCAGGGCCGGTCGTATCCAGCGGGACGCGACGCGACCATTTCGAAGCCGTTGCCGGTGCGGTGCAAGGCAAGGGCTCCGGTGCGCTGCCAGACTTTACGGTCGATCGCGAGCGCGGCGCAGGCCGGCGGCGCGTCACGCGGGCTCACCACCAGAATGGCGCGGCCGCAATCCTCGTCAAAGGCTTCGAGGGTTCGCGCGACGGCGACCCATGAGCCGTCTGGCAGCCGCGCGATGCATCCGGCGGCATCGCAGGTAATCCCTTCCCCGAGGGTAGGGTCTTTGGGCCCGCGCGTGTCGGCATCGGCCGCCAGCCACTCGCGGAAGGCAAAGGTGTCGCTGCCGCTGCCGGTGCGCACCATGGCGAGACGCCCGGAAGCGCCGCGGATTGCGACACTGGCACCGTCGGCGGCGACCAGCACGTCGGGTTGCGGTGTGCGCATGGCCCAAAACGCCGCCACCGCCATCACGATCGCACCGCCGAGACGCAGCGGCGATTTCAACAGGCACAGGACGATCAGGCCGGCGCTGCCCAGCAGCAGCGGTCCCACGCCAAAGGCCGCAATGTGACCGACCGCACCAGGCAGCGCGGCGATCCATAGCGCCACCGCGATCATCCAGCCGATCCCCTCGCCCATCAGCCGCCAGAACAAGCCGTCGAATCCGAACGGCAGCGCGATGACGCCAAGCAGACCCGCCGGCATTACCCACACCGACACCACCGGCATGGCGAGCAGATTGGCCAGCACGCCGTAGGGAGTCAGTCGATGGAAGTGAAAGGCGACATAGAGCGTGGTCGCGAATCCGGCGAGCAGCGACACCAGCACGAGGCCAACCACCTGACGACCACCCCAGACCGCGAACCGCGCGCCGAGCCGGCTGTCGGGGCCGGCACTCATCCAGGTCAAGCCGTGCAGATAGCCGGCGACCAGCGCCAGCGTGGCGGCAAACGACATCTGGAAGCTCGGATGCACCACCGCCTCGGGCGCCAGAAGGAGCACGCCGAAAGCCGCGATCGTCAGCGTGCGCAGCGTCAAGGCCGAGCGATCGACCATGACCGCCACCAGCACGATTGCGATCATGATGAACGAGCGTTGGGTGGCGACCTGCGCGCCGGACAGGAGCAGATAGAACGCAGCGACACCGAGCGCCGCCAATGCCGCCCATTTCTTGATCGGGCGGCGGCTGGAAAACGCGGGGCTGAGCGCCAGCAGCGCACGCAGGGTGAAGAACACCACGCCCGCCACCACGGCCATGTGATAGCCGGAGATCGACAGCACGTGGCCGAGGCCGGAAATGTACATGGCTTCGTTCACTGGCGTGGAGATCGCATCGCGCTTGCCGGTGATCAGCGCGGACGCGATCGAACCCCGGTCGCCGGGCACGACGGCGCGGATGCGCTGGTCGATGGCATTGCGCATGCCTTCGATGAAGGACGCGTAGCGCAGCCACGGGCCCGGTTGCGCGGGCGCCGCGACCGGATTGATCCGGCCGAGCACGAATCCGGACGCGCCGATGCCCTGGAAGTAGAGATCGCGCGCAAAGTCGTAGCCACCGGGCCGCAACGGCGCGAGCGGCGGCGACAGCTTGGCCTTGAACTGCACGAAGCTACCGACCGGTGGCGCCGTTCCCTTGCGCACGGAGACTCGGACGCGGTCGGGTTTTTCGGTGAGGCGCGCCGCCTCGATACGGTGGATGCGCACCACAATGCGGTCGGAGCGCTCGCGTTCCTCGCGCATTTCCACGAAGCCGGCAATGTCCACGTTCCAGGCGGGCGCTTGCAACACCGGATGGGCGATCAGCACGCGCTTGACGGTCGCGGTGGCAAAACCCGCGGCGGTTACGGCAAGTGCCAGCGCAACGGGAAAGCCGACCGGCCGGCGCCGCGCCAGAACGGCGATCGTGCTCGTGACCACAAGCAGCGAAATCGCCGCCCAGGTCGCCGGCTCATGGTCGGCAGCGAAATAGAGGACGATGCCAACGCCGTAAGCGATCGCAAGCCAAGGCAGCAGGCGGCCGGGAGCGAGATCGGCCAGCACCCAGCCATGCATGCGATGGCCGGCTCTGGCCGCAAAATCGCGCAAACGCCCGGGCCAGGCCAACGCCGGCCGGCGACTGGCCGCACTCCACGGCCGCCAGGTGGTGGCGCGCCCACGCGGTGCTTGCTGCTCGACCATCGCGCGGCCCCCCGAACGCCCGCGCTACATCATGGCCCGCCATATTATCGGATCAGCCCGCGACAATCACTGCTGGTTTTTTCCCGCGGTGCCTGCCTCCTGCGCCTTCGCCCAACTGTCGCGCAGCCCGACCGTGCGGTTGAACACCAGCCGGTCCGGTGTCGAGTCCGGATCGCGGGTGAAATAGCCCTGGCGCTCGAACTGCACCGGCGCGTCCGAATGACCCACGGCCAGCGCCGGCTCGAGCCTGGCGGACAGCACTTCGCGTGAATCCGGGTTGAGATCGCCAGCGAAGGCACTCGCATTGGGATCCGGGCGCGTGAACAGCGGATTGTACAGCCGCACCTCCGCCGGCACCGCGTCGGCCGCCGACACCCAGTGAATGGTCGCCTTCACCTTGCGCCCGTCCGGCGCATTGCCGCCGCGCGTCGCGGGATCGTAGGTGCAGCGCAGTTCCACCACTTCGCCCGCCACGTTCTTCACCGCCTCGCGGCAGGTGATGAAATAGGCATAGCGCAGCCGCACCTCATTCCCGGGCGACAGCCGGTAGAATTTCTTCGGCGGGTTGTCCATGAAATCGTCGCGCTCGACATAGAGTTCGCGGCCGAAACGGATCTTGCGGGTGCCGGCCGTCGGATCGTCGGGATGATTGACCGCCTCGAGCTCCTCGCTCTGGCCTTCCGGATAGTTCTCGATCACCACCTTGAGCGGACGCAGCACCGCCATGCGCCGCTGCGCCGTTTTGTTCAGCACCTCGCGCACGCAAAAATCGAACATCGCCATGTCGACCACGCTGTTGGCCTTGGCCACGCCGACCCGCTTGATAAAATCGCGGATCGCGACTGGCGGCACGCCGCGCCGCCGCAGGCCGGCGAGCGTCGGCATGCGCGGATCGTCCCAGCCGCCGACATGGCCGCCGCGCACCAACTCGGTAAGCACCCGCTTCGATAGCACCGTGTAGGTCAGGTTGAGGCGGGCGAATTCGTACTGCCGCGGGCGCGACGGCACCGGCAGATTGTCGAGGAACCACTCGTAGAGCGGCCGATGGTCCTCGAATTCCAGCGTGCAGATGGAATGGGTGATGCCCTCGATGGCGTCCGACTGGCCGTGAGCGAAATCATAGCTCGGATAGATGTGCCACTGGGTGCCGGTGCGGGGATGCTCGGCATGCAGGATGCGGTAGAGCACCGGGTCGCGCAGGTTGATATTGCCGGAGGCCATGTCGATCTTGGCGCGCAGCACCCGCGCGCCATTGGGAAACTCGCCCGCGCGCATGCGTCGAAACAGGTCGAGGTTCTCCGCTGCCGGTCGCTCGCGAAACGGACTGTTCTTGCCGGGCTCGGTCAGCGTGCCGCGGTTGGCGCGCATTTCGTCCTGCGACTGATCGTCGACATAGGCCTTGGCAGCGCCGATCAAGTGCTCCGCCCATTCATACAGCCGCTCGAAATAGTCCGACGCATGATAGAGGTGCTTGCCCCAATCGAAGCCGAGCCAGCGCACGTCGGCCTCGATGGCGTCGATATATTCCTG
>JBKKAF010000194.1:0-8159 GCA_046714775.1 Xanthobacteraceae bacterium
GCGCATGAGGAGTTCGGCGTGGAACGGCTGGCGCTGGTGTCGCGCGGCCGCAGCCTTGGCATCGCAAGCTTTCTCGGGCCGGACGAAAAACAAAGCTTTGCCAAAGCCTTAACAGGTGCCATGAACGCCGCCAAACGCGGTGTGGATCGGAACTAGCGGAACTGATCAGGCTCGCGCCTGAGATCGGAAATCGGGTGGTTCGCATGGCTTCCAAGCCCTACATCGATCCCATGATGATGAACCTCGCCATGACCAATCACCGCCCGGCCAAGCCGGGCCCCACCAACGCCGCGCTCCGCGACTACGACTCCGTGCGTCGCGCGATCGCCTTCATTTCGGAAAAGTGGCGCAACCAGCCCGAGATCGAGGCGGTTGCCGAGGCAGCCTCGGTCACGCCCGACGAGCTGCATCACCTGTTCCGCCGCTGGGCGGGGCTGACGCCGAAAGCGTTCATGCAGGCGCTGACGCTGGATCACGCCAAAACCCTGTTGCGCGATTCGGCAAGCGTGCTGGACGCAGCACTCGACAGCGGCCTTTCGGGCCCCGGCCGGCTGCACGATCTGTTTGTCACCCACGAGGCGATGTCGCCCGGCGAATGGAAATCTGGCGGCGCAGGGCTGAGCCTGTCCTACGGCTTTCATCCCTGTCCGTTCGGCACCGCGCTGGTGATGGCGGCGCCGCGCGGGCTTGCCGGCCTCGCCTTCGCAGATCCCGGCGAAGAGAAAGCAGCGCTCGCCGACATGCAAACCCGCTGGCCGAAGGCGCGCTATGTCGAGGATACCGCGGGCACTGCGCCGCTCGCCCGCCGCGTCTTCGATCGCACGCAATGGCGCGCCGAGCAGCCGTTGCGCGTGGTTCTGATCGGCACCGATTTCGAGGTGCGCGTGTGGGAGAGCCTGCTGAAAGTCCCGATGGGAAGAGTGACCAGCTATTCGGACTTGGCCGCCAAAGTCTGCACGGCGTCAGCGGCGCGCGCGGTGGGCGCCGCAGTGGGGCGCAATCCGGTGTGTTTCGTGGTGCCGTGCCACCGGGTGATCGGCAAGAACGGCGACCTCACCGGCTATCACTGGGGCATCACCCGCAAGCGCGCCATGCTGGGCTGGGAAGCCGGCCATAGCGCTGATTGACGGCCCCGGCGCAATCGCGCAAAACCCGCCTTTATCGCGTAATAGGTGCCCGGCTTGGGCGCCGCAACGTGCAAGGACGGGAGATGCAGCAGCGGCGTCCGGTGATGCTGGCGATCCTGGACGGCTGGGGCTGGCGCGAAGACCCGGCCGACAACGCCGTGCTGCAGGCACACACGCCGGCCTTCAATCGGCTGTGGGTGAATTGCCCGCATGCGCTGTTGCACACGTCCGGCAAGGATGTCGGCCTGCCGCACGGGCAGATGGGTAATTCCGAAGTCGGGCATCTCAATATCGGCGCCGGCCGCGTGGTGATGCAGGATCTGCCGCGCATCAGCGACGCCGTTGCCAGCGGCGCCATCAAGACCGCGCCGGTCCTGTTGAGCCTGATCGCGCGGCTCAAGCAGAGCGGCGGCACCTGTCATCTGATCGGGTTGCTGTCACCCGGCGGCGTGCATTCGCATCAGGATCATGCGGTGGGACTGGCAAGAATTCTCACGGATGCCGGCGTGCCGACCGTTGTGCATGTGCTCACCGACGGCCGCGATACCCCCCCGCGCTCGGGCGCGGAATATCTTGCGCAGTTCCAGGCGGCGTTGCCGGCATCGGTGCCGATCGCGACGGTGAGCGGCCGCTACTACGCCATGGATCGCGACAAGCGCTGGGACCGTGTCGTGCGCGCCTATAACGCGATGGTGGATGCCGACGGATCGCGCTTCCTCGACGCGGCAGCGGTCGTGGCCAACTCCTATGCGCACGACGTCACCGACGAATTCGTGCTGCCGGCGGTAGTAGGCGGCTATTACGGGATGAAGGACGGCGACGGCATTCTCTGTTTCAATTTCCGCGCCGATCGCGTGCGGCAAATTCTCGCCGCCCTGCTCGATCCTGGGTTTTCCGGATTTCCCCGCCGGCGCACCGTTCGCTTCGCCGCCGCGGCCGGTATGACGGAATATAGCGAGGATTTGAACGCCCTGCTGCAGACCATCTTCCCTTCGCCGGCGCTCAGCGGTGGTCTCGGTGAAGTGGTGGCAAACGCCGGCCGCGCGCAATTGCGCATGGCGGAGACCGAGAAATATCCGCACGTCACCTATTTTCTAAACGGCGGTGAGGAGAGTCTTTATCCCGGCGAGGACCGGATCATGGTGCCCTCGCCCAAGGTCGCGACCTACGATCTGCAGCCGGAAATGTCGGCCGCCGAATTGACCGACAAGGCGGTCGAAGCCATCGGCTCCGGCAAGTACGACCTGATCGTGCTGAATTACGCCAATCCCGACATGGTCGGTCACACCGGCGATCTGGCGGCGGCGATCAAGGCGGTGGAGGCGGTCGACACCGGTCTCGGCCGCCTCGCCGAGGCGATCGATAAGGCGGGCGGCGCGCTCTTGGTCACTGCCGATCACGGCAATTGCGAAATGATGCGGGATCCGGAAACCGGCGGGCCGCACACCGCCCATACCACCAATCCGGTGCCGGTGTTTTTGCTGGGAGGCGGCAACGTGTCGCTGTCGGAAGGGCGTCTCGCCGATCTCGCGCCGACATTGCTTGCACTTATGGGCTTGCCACAGCCGGCGCAGATGACCGGTGTGTCGCTGATGCGACCGCGCGGATAGGACCGCTCGTCCCGCGGCGCCTGCCAACGCTCTAAAAATCTTTCAGCCCGAGCACGTCTGTCATCGAATAAAGCCCCGGCTTCTGCCCGCGCGCCCACAGCGCTGCCTTCAGCGCGCCGCGCGCAAAGATCATCCGGTCCTCGGCACGGTGGGTGAGTTCGATGCGTTCGGCCGGCCCAGCAAAGATCACGCTGTGATCGCCGACCACGGTGCCGCCGCGCAACGAGGCGAATCCGATAGTGCCGGCGCAGCGCGCACCGGTCCGGCCGTCGCGGCTCTTCGTTGCGTGCTGATCCAGGTCGATGCCGCGGCCTGCCGCCGCTGCGCGTCCCAGCATCAATGCGGTGCCCGACGGCGCATCGACTTTCTTGTTGTGATGCATCTCCAGGATCTCGATGTCGAAATCCTGATCGAGCGTCTTGGCGACCTGCTTGACCAGAGCGGCCAGCAGATTGACGCCGAGACTCATGTTGCCGGACTTGACCACGATGGCGCGTTTGGCCGCGGTTGCGATCAGGGCGTCGTCCTCCTGGGAGAGGCCGGTGGTGCCGATGACATGGACCAAGCCCTTGCGCGCCACCAGTTCGACAAAGGCGCGGGTCGCCGCCGGAACGGTGAAGTCGATGATGCCGTCTGCCTGAGCGAGCAGCGGCTCCACGTCGGTGACGACCGCAACACCGTTCTTGCCGAGCCCGGCGAGCTCGCCCGCGTCGCGCCCGATCACCGCCGAGCCCGCGGCCTCGGCCGCGCCCGCCAGCGTGACGCCGTTTGTCGCCGCAATGGCGTGAATGAGCGTGCGCCCCATGCGCCCGCCGGCGCCGGCCACGATCAACCGCATGTCGGACATTGGATCAGTCTCCCGCGTGGCCGGGGTATAGCGGGGCCAGGGAAGGCCAGCAACACGCGCTTTTCCCTTACCCCGCCTGGGCGCGCGCGACGCCGGCGATCTCGCCCACGATCGCCTCCGCCGCCGCCTTGGGATCGCGCGCGGCCACCACCGGGCGACCGACCACCAGATAGTCGGCGCCCGCCGCAATGGCTTCGGCGGGAGTCATCACGCGCTTCTGGTCGCCGGCCTCGGCGTCAGCGGGACGGATGCCGGGCGTCACCAGCACCATGCCGGGACCGAGCATGGGGCGCAGCATGGCCGCCTCGTTGGCCGAACAAACCAGGCCGTCGATGCCGATGTCGCGCGCCTGCGCGGCGCGCTCGGCGACCAATTCCGGCACGGTGAAGTCGTAGCCAGCGGCGGCCAGGTCGGCGTCGTCATAGGAGGTCAAAACCGTGACAGCGAGAAGGCGCAGCGTCGAGCCGGCGCGCGCATCGACCGCGGCATGCATGGTCTGCGGATAAGCGTGCACGGTGAGAAAGCTCACGCCCATATCGGCGACGCTCTCGACGCCGCGCGCGACGGTGTTGCCGATGTCGTGCAATTTCATGTCGAGAAAGACCTGCTTGCCAGCGCGCGTCAGCGTCTGCGCCAGCGCAAGCCCACCGGCGAAAGCGAGCTGATAGCCGATCTTGTAGAAGCGCACCGTGTCGCCCAGGCGATCGACCATCGCCTGCGCCGCCGCAACGGCGGGCAGATCGAGCGCCACGATCAGCCGGTCATGCGGATCGAGTGTCACTGGCTCCTCCTCTCATCCGAGCATGCGCGCATAGTCGATCAGCCGGCGCACCACGGCCTTGAGCTGGCCAGCCGCGCGCGCATCCGTGAGCTGATCCATCTCATCGAAGGCCTGCTCGGCATTCGGCACGCTGACCTGCTCTGGAATCACCAGCGCGCGGCATCCCACCGCCAGCACCTGACGCAATGCCAACAGCGAATGCAACCCGCCGGAGCGGCCGGACGATGCGGCGCCCAAAGCAAAGGCGCGGTTCTGGAAAGCCGCCAGCGGCGGATCGCCGCGTTCGCGCACGGTCGAAACCCAGTCGATGGCGTTCTTCAGCACCGGCGCCAGCGAGGCATTGTATTCGGGACTGGCGATGAACACGCCGCGATGCGCGGTCATCATCTGTTTGAGCTTCTGGGCGTTCAAAGGCGCCCCGGTATTGGCCGCGAGGTCGGCGTCATAAAGCGGCAGCGGATAGTCGAGCAGCGAAATGCGGGTGACGTCGGCATCCGCCAAGGTCAATTCCTTGCTCGCCAGTGCGGCGAGCCGCGCATTGTGCGACTCGCTGCGCAACGAGCCCGGAATGACCAGAATTTTCGGAACGGACATCGGCGGCTCCAATCCGACCACCCATACCACAGCAGATATTGCGGGTGTCATGCCCGCGAGCATGTCCCCGCGCAGGCGGGAAGCAGGACATCGGGAAATCATGAACGAGGCGATGGTATGCCGTCGACGACGGCCGAGGTGGTCGTCAATGCTTGCGGTAGACCCACACGCGCGCCGGGGGAATATTCATCCATACGCGCTCGGAGCCTTCCGAATGGACGCGGTCGAGCGCGCGGGGAATCGGCGCCACCGCGGCATAGGTAAATTGCACAAACGGCGAGCCCGGCAACATCAGGCCGAACGCCTCAGAGACCAGGCGCAGGCGGGTCTTCAGCGGCTTGGTGAACAAGGGCAGGCTCGAGACTACCGCCGCGGCCGGTTCCCGTAGGATACTGCCGAGCAGGTGGCGCAGACCATAGGCGTCGCCCTGCACCACGGTGGCGGCGGGATAGCGCTGGCGCAGCAGCTTGCAGAAGGTCGGGTCGAACTCCACCAGTACGAGCCGCGCCGGAGCGACGCCCTGATTGACCAGCGCCTGCGTGACCGGCCCCGTGCCGGGGCCGAGTTCGATCACCGGTCCTGCGACTTGCGGATCGACATAGCCCGCCATGGTGCGGGCGAGCGCCTTGCCGGAAGGGGCAACCGCACCCATCGCCAGCGGCTTTTCCATCCAGGAGCGGATGAAGCGGACGTCGTCGAGACGAACGCTGCCTTTTTTCTGATCCAGCTTCTGCTCGAAGCGGCGAAGCTGTCCTTCGATCTTGCGTTCGAGCATGCCCTTCTTCAGCTCCAGAAGACGAAATTGTCTTCCGATCTTCTTCTCGAGGAGCTGGAGGGTTTGCAGCGGCATGAGGGTTAAAGCAACGAAATCTCTAGGGTTTTGTGTGCTCTATGGGTAAAGCCCGGCACGCCGGGGGTCAAGAGCCCGGCGCTCACGCCGAGCCCGCGCGTCCTCCCAGGAACTCTTTGACCTTACCGAAGAATCCGGTGGATTCAGGGTGAGTATCCTTGGACGACAATTTCTCGAACTCGTTCAGCAAATCGCGCTGCCGCTTGGTGAGATTTTGCGGCGTTTCGACCACCACCTGCACATACATGTCGCCGGTCTGGCGCGCGCGCAACACCGGCATGCCTTTGCTTTGCAGCCGGAAGCGGCGGCCCGAATGGGTGCCTTCCGGCACCTTTACCTTGGTCTTGCCGCCATCGATGGTCGGCACTTCAAAGTCGCCGCCGAGCGCCGCCGTCACCATGGAGATCGGCACCCGGCAATGCAGATCGGCGCCGTCGCGCTGAAAGAAAGCATGCGAGGCGAGCGACAGGAAAATATAGAGATCGCCGGGCGGCCCGCCGCGGATGCCGGCTTCGCCTTCGTTGGCGAGACGGATGCGGGTGCCGTCCTCGACGCCGGCCGGAATATTGACCGAGAGAGTCCGTTCGCGCGTGACGCGGCCTGAGCCGGTGCAGTTCGGGCAAGGATTGTCGATCACCTGGCCGCGGCCCTGGCAGCCGGGACAGGTCCGCTCCAGCGTGAAGAAGCCTTGGGCGTGGCGCACGCGGCCGGCGCCGCCGCAGGTGGGACAGGCCTTGGGCTTGGAGCCGGTCTTGGCGCCGGTGCCGGTGCAGGCCGCGCAGGCGACCGAGGTCGGAAGGCGCACTTGCGCGGTCTTGCCCGCAAAAGCCTCTTCGAGGCTGATCTCCATGTTGTAGCGCAGATCGGCGCCGCGCTCGCGCCCTTCGCGGCGGCCCCGGCGGCCGCCGGTCATGCCGAACAGGTCGTCGAAAATGTCCGCGAAGGTGGAAGCGAATTCAGAGCCGAAACCGGGACCGCCGCCTGAGCCCTGTTCGAAGGCCGCGTGACCGAAGCGATCATAAGCGGCGCGCTTATCGCCGTCCTTGAGGATCTCGTAGGCCTCGTTGATTTCCTTGAAACGGTGCTCGCAATCCTTGTCGCCGGGATTGCGGTCCGGGTGGTGCTGCATCGCCAGTTTGCGGAAGGCGGCTTTCAGGTCGGCGTCGCTTGCGCTGCGCGCCACGCTGAGAACTTCGTAGTAGCAGCGTTTGGTCACACGCGATCCCCGCCTGAATGCTATGTCCCGGGCCAGCAGCCGGCGCACACAGAACGGCCCTCATCGTCGAGACGCCACGGCCTCGCCAGAATGAGGGCCATATCCCGGCTCCCGATCGTCACGCTGACTTCTTGTTGTTCTTCTTGTCGTCGTCGACTTCGGTGAATTCCGCGTCGACCACATCTTCTTTCTTGGCAGCGCCGTCGCCGCCGGTACCGGTGGCGTCCCCGCCGCCGGCGCCGTCCTGCGACTGCTTGTATATCGCCTCGCCGAGCTTCATCGAGGCTTGCGCCAGCGTATTGGTCTTCGCCGCGATCGCCGCCGCGTCGTCGCCCTTGAGCGTTTCTTTCAGATCGGCCATGGCGTTTTCAATCGCGCCCCGCTCGGCCTCGCCGACCTTGGAGCCGTGCTCGGCCAGCGCCTTCTCGGTGGCATGCACCAGCGCCTCGCCGTGGTTCTTGGCTTCCACCGCGGTCTTGCGCTTCTTGTCCTCGTCGGCATGCAGCTCGGCGTCCTTCACCATCTTCTCGATGTCGGCCTCGCTCAGGCCGCCGGATGCCTGGATGCGGATCTGCTGCTCCTTGCCGGTGGCCTTGTCCTTGGCCTGGACGTTGACGATGCCGTTGGCGTCGATGTCAAAGGTGACCTCGACCTGCGGCACGCCGCGCGGCGCCGGCGGAATGCCGACCAGATCGAACTGCCCGAGGATCTTGTTGTCCGCCGCCATCTCGCGCTCGCCCTGGAAGACCCGGATCGTCACCGCGTTTTGATGATCTTCTGCGGTGGAGAAAACCTGGCTCTTCTTGGTCGGGATCGTGGTGTTGCGGTCGATGATGCGGGTGAACACGCCGCCCAGCGTCTCGATGCCGAGCGACAGCGGCGTGACATCGAGCAACAGCAGGTCCTTGACGTCGCCGGCCAGCACGCCGGCCTGCACCGCCGCGCCGATGGCGACTACCTCGTCAGCGTTGACGCCCTTGTGCGGGTCCTTGCCGAACAGATCCTTGACGATTGCCTGCACGCGGGGGACGCGCGTGCTGCCGCCGACTAGAACGACCTCGTCGACCTGCGTGGCCGACACGCCCGCATCGGCCAGCGCCTGGCGAGTGGGCCCGATGGTCCGCTGCAGTAAGT
>JBKKAF010000195.1:0-5761 GCA_046714775.1 Xanthobacteraceae bacterium
TGGCGCCCGTGGCGGGCGCGCGCCATGCGCCGCTATGTCGAGCATGTGCTGGCGCTGCTGCCGTTCGAGCCGGAGGTTCATGCCAGGCTCGGTGGGCCGGCGTGCACTTATGTCGGACATCCCTTGATAGAAGAGATCGCCGAGCTGCGGCCAAACGCCGACGAGGCGCGCGGCCGGCTGGCGGATCGACCGGTGCTGTTGGTGGTGCCGGGGAGCCGCGGTGTGGAAATCCGCCGCCTGCTCGCGATTTTCGGCGAAGCGGTCGAGCGCGTGCATGCGCGGGGGATCTCTTTCGATATCGTCATCCCAACGCTGCCGCATCTGGCCGACCGGGTGCGGAAGGCGACCGCAGGTTGGCAACTGCCGGTGCGCATCGTGGCCGAGCCCGACGACAGGCACGCCGCCTTTCGCGGGGCACGGGCCGCCTTGGTCAAATCCGGAACGGTGACGCTCGAACTGGCGCTCGCCGGCGTGCCGATGGTCGCTGCCTACAAAGTGTCGCTGATCGAGGAACTGGTAGCGCGCGCCGCCATCAATGTGCCGTCGGTAATCCTGGCCAATCTGGTACTGGAGGAGAATATCGTCCCGGAATTCTTGCAGCGCGACTGTACGCCGAAAAACCTGGCAGACACGCTGGTGCCACTGCTCGGCGAGACGCCGGAGCGGCGCCGGCAGCTCGACGGCTTCGCCCGGCTCGACGGCATCATGCAGATCGGCCAGGCGTCCCCAAGCCGGCGCGCCGCCGACATCGTGCTTGGCTTGCTGGCGCCGGACGCTACCGTTGGCGCGCCGCCATCGCCGCGCGGCAGTCTGGCCGAGGTCCGCCGGTGAGCACACCGAACCCGATCAAAGCCGCGATCACCGGCGTGTACGGTTACGTGCCGGAAGACGTGCTGACCAATGACGCGCTGGCGCTCATGGTCGATACCACCGACACCTGGATCACCGAACGCACCGGCATCAAGGAGCGGCGCATTCTGAAAGGCGAGGGGCTCGGCACCTCGCACATGGCGGCCGAGGCGGTGCGCGGCTTGCTGGCCAAGACCGCCACTGCGCCGAAGGACATCGATCTCTTGATCTGCGCTACCACGACGCCCGATCTGGTGTTTCCGTCGACCGCCAACATCGTCTGCGACATGGTGGGCGCCCGCCAGATCGGCAGCTTCGACGTGCAGGCGGCCTGCTCCGGCTTCCTCTATGCGCTGACCGTCGCCAGTCAGTTCATCGGCACCGGAAAATTCCGCAAAGTGGTGGTGGTCGGCGCCGACAAGATGTCGGCGATCATCGACTATACCGACCGCGCCACCTGCGTGCTGTTCGGCGACGGCGCCGGCGCGGTATTGCTGGAGCCGAGCCCTAACGGAGAGGGCCTGCACGACACGGAAATCCGCGCCGACGGCGCCGGCATGCCCTATCTGCATCAGAAAGCCGGCGGCAGCCGCATGCCGCCGACCGCGGAAACGGTCGCCAAGCGCCTGCACTATGTCCACCAGGAGGGCGCCGCGGTCTACAAGTTCGCGGTCGCCCGCATGGCCGAGGTGGCGAGCGCGCTGATGGCGCGCAACAAGCTGACGGTGGAAATTGTGGACTGGCTGGTGCCGCACCAAGCCAACAAGCGCATCATCGAGGCGACCGCCGAACGCATGAAGCTGCCGATGGAGCGGGTGATGCTGACCATCCAGAAATACGGCAATACCACCGCCGCCACTATCCCACTCTGCCTGTGGGACTACGAGCAGCGGCTGAAGACCGGCGACCGGCTGATCATGGCGGCCTTCGGCGGCGGCTTCACCTGGGCGGGGGCCTATCTGACCTGGGCCTACGACGGGGCCAAAGGCGCGGCAAAATAGCGGCATCGTTTCCGCTCGAGCGGATCGCCGCGGCTTTCGGTCAGGTAGACGCGCGCGCCGTATGCGTGCCAACGTAGCCATCAACGATAGGGAGGGACGCCATGAGAGCGTTCGTTGCGGCAGTCTGCGCGCTCGCCATGATCGTCGGATCTGGCCAGCGGGCATTTTCAGAAGACGTGCTGAAGGTCGCGATCCCACAGCGCGGTGCCTGGGACGCCGGCGTGGCCGACCTCGGCGAGCGTGCCGGCATCTTCAAGAAGCACGGCCTCAGGCTCGACATCCTCTATACCCAGGCCGGCCCGGAATCGATCCAGGCGTTGATCGGGGGCAGCATCGATATCGCCACCGCCGCCGGCGTATCGGCGGCGATCGGCACCTTCGCCAAGGGCGCCCCGATCCGCATCATCGGCAGCGAGATGATCGGAGGGCCCGATCTCTACTGGTATGTCCCGGCTAATTCCCCGATCAAGAAGGTCGAGGACTTCAACGGCAAAACCGTGGCGTTTTCACTGACGGGATCGTCAAGCCACGCCGGCCTGCTGGCGCTGATTGCGCAATACAAGCTGACGGCTAGGCCGACGTCGACCGGCAATATCGCCGCCACTATCACCCAGACCATGACCGGGCAGGTCGATGTCGGCTTCGGGGCTGCGCCATTCGGGCTCGACCTCGCCGAGGACGGCCAGATCCGCATCATCGCGACCGGCAGCGATGTCGCTTCGCTGCGCACTCGCAGCGTGCGGGTGAACCTCACCAATGTGAACACGATGAAGAACCGCCCGGACGCGCTTGCACGCTTCAACCGGGCCTACCAGGAAACGGTCGAGTGGATGTATTCCGACCCGGCCGCCCTCAAGCATTACAGCGAATATTCCAAACTACCGGAGAAAATCGTCCTCAAGGTCCGCAGCCTTATCCCGAAGGAGAGCATGGCGACCGGGCGCATCGAGGGCATCGATGCGATCATGGCGGACGCGGTGGCGGGCAAGTTCATATCGGCCCCGCTGTCGGCCGAGCAGGTGAAGGAACTGATCCAGATACCGCGCTGAAGCGTTTTCGCAACCCGCGCCCTCATCATGGGCGGCGCGGCTTGGGCTATTCGGGCCAGTCTATCGCAGGGTCGCAGCTCACTTCCGACGTGAGATCGGCACGTAGTCGCGGTGGGTGTCCCCGGTATAAAGCTGGCGCGGGCGGCCGATCTTCTGGTTCGGATCCTCGATCATTTCCTTCCACTGCGCGATCCAGCCGACGGTGCGGGCGACCGCGAACAACACCGTGAACATGGTGGTGGGGAAACCCATGGCCTTGAGCGTGATGCCGGAATAGAAGTCGATATTCGGATAAAGCTTCTTCTCGATGAAATATTCGTCGTGCAACGCGATCCGCTCGAGCTCCATCGCCACGTCGAGCAGCGGGTCGTCCTTGATGCCAAGCTCGGCCAGCACCTCGTGGCAGGTCTTCTGCATGATTTTGGCGCGCGGATCGTAGTTCTTGTAGACCCGGTGGCCGAAGCCCATCAGGCGGAAGCTGTCGTTCTTGTCCTTGGCGCGCTTGACGTAGTCGGGAACGCGCTCGGGCGTTCCGATCTCCGCCAGCATTTTGAGCGCGGCCTCGTTGGCGCCGCCATGCGCCGGGCCCCACAGGCAGGCGCAGCCGGCGGCGATGCAGGCGAACGGGTTGGCGCCCGACGAGCCGGCCAGCCGCACGGTCGAGGTCGACGCGTTCTGCTCGTGATCGGCATGCAGGATGAAGATGCGATCCATGGCGCGCGCCAGCACGGCATTGGCGCGATAGTCCTCGCACGGCACCGCAAAGCACATGCGCAGGAAGTTGGTGGAATAATCGAGCTCGTTCTTGGGATACACGAACGGCTGTCCGATCGAATATTTGTAGGCCATGGACGCGAGCGTCGGCATTTTGGCGATCATGCGGATCGAGGCAACCATGCGCTGGTGCGGATCCGAAATGTCGGTGGAGTCGTGATAGAAGGCCGAGAGCGCGCCGACGCAGCCGGTCATCACCGCCATCGGATGCGCATCGCGCCGGAAACCCTGAAAGAACCGGCTCATCTGCTCATGCACCATGGTGTGGTGCGTGACGCGATTGTCGAAGTCGGACTTCTGCGCGGCGGTGGGCAGCTCGCCGTACAGCAGCAAGTAGCAGGTCTCCAGGAAGTCCCCGTGCTCGGCCAATTGCTCGATCGGATAGCCGCGATAAAGCAAGATGCCTTCGTCGCCATCGATATAGGTGATCTTGGATTCGCAGCTCGCGGTCGAGGTGAATCCGGGATCGTAAGTGAACATCCCGGTCGTGCCGTAGAGCTTGCCGATGTCGATGACCGAAGGGCCGGTGGTCCCGTCGTAGATCGGGAACGACCAGTCCTGGTCGCCGACGGAGAGCTTGGCGGACTTGCTCTTGGCGCCGGTCTTCGCGTCCATGGTGGAGCCCTCGATTGCGCGGAGAGGCCCGTTGGGTAGCCTATCCCCGTGTGCGCTGCAAGATGGCGCTATTCAGCGGTTTCTGGTGCAAATCATCTATGCCGTTTTGCCGTGCGAACAAGCCGACACGGCCACGGATGCGGCGCGATTACGCGCGGGCGGGAGGGGCGGCCTGATCGCGCAGGCGATCCAGGCTCTCTTTTTTCCCGAGCACAACCAGCACGTCGAATATGCCGGGGGAGGTCGTGCGACCGGTGAGCGCCGCGCGTATAGGTTGCGCCACACTGCCGAGCTTGAGCCCGTTGCGCTCGGCCAAGGCGCGCACGGCCTGCTCGGTCGTCTCCGCGGTCCAGGGCTCGACGGCGGCAAGCGTATCGGTGAGTTCCCAAAGGATTGCCCGCGCCTCCGGCGTCAGCAGGGCGGCCGCCTTGTCGTCCGGAGCGATGGGCCGGTCGGCGAACAAAAAGTGTGCGCCGTCCGTCAGTTCGATCAGCGTCTTGGCACGTTCCTTGAGGCCCGGCAGTGCGGCTAAAAACTTCCGCCGCAGGTCCGGATCGAGCTTTTTGGCGAGCTCCGCGCCGCCGGCGATATGCGGCAGTACCCGCTCCAATTCCGCGAGCAGATCGGCATCGGCGGTCTGGCGCATGTAATGACCGTTGACGTTTTCGAGCTTGGCGAAATCGAAGCGCGCGGGCGAGCGGCCGATCTGCGGAAGATCGAATTTTTCGATCATCTCCTCGGTCGTGAAAATTTCCTGATCGCCATGACTCCAACCGAGCCGGACCAGATAGTTGCGCAAGGCCGCCGGCAGGTAGCCCATGGCGCGATAGGCATCGGTGCCGAGCGCGCCGTGGCGCTTCGACAGTTTGGCGCCATCCGGCCCGTGAATGAGCGGAATATGCGCCATCACCGGCACGTGCCAGCCGAGCGCTTGATAAATCTGCGTCTGGCGGGCGCCATTGGTGAGATGATCGTCGCCGCGGATGATGTGGGTGACGCCCATGTCATGGTCGTCGACCACGACTGCCAGCATGTAGGTCGGCGTGCGGTCGGAGCGCAGCAGCACGAGATCGTCGAGATTCTCGTTCTGCCAGGTGACACGGCCCTGCACCTGATCGTCGACCGCGGTCTCGCCCGCGAGCGGCGCCTTGAGCCGGATCACCGGTTTGACGCCGGGCGGCGCCTCGCCCGGGTCGCGGTCGCGCCAGCGTCCGTCATAGAGCTTGGAGCGGCCCTCGCGGCGCGCCGCCTCGCGCATCTGCGCCAATTCCTCGGGGCTGGCGTAGCAGCGATAGGCCAAGCCCTTGGCCAATAGTTGTTCGGCCACCTCACGGTGCCGCTCGGCGCGGGCGAACTGGTAGACGGTGTCGCCGTCCCAATCGAGCCCGAGCCAGCTCAAACCGTCAAGGATCGCGGCGATTGCGGGCTCTGTCGAGCGCTCGCGGTCGGTGTCCTCAATGCGCAGCAGCATCT
>JBKKAF010000196.1:0-17974 GCA_046714775.1 Xanthobacteraceae bacterium
ATCTTGTCGTTTGAATTCGACGAGGGCTCGATGCTGACGCTCCGCCCGGATGACACAGGCTACGAAAGCTACACTGTCAACCTGCCGAATGGATCGGTGTTTGTAGGCTGACGACTTAAACGGAATCGCAACGCAATGACCGACTTTTCACCTCGCGAAATCGTTTCCGAACTGGACCGCTTCATCGTCGGCCAGGGCGACGCCAAGCGCGCCGTGGCCATCGCGCTGCGCAACCGCTGGCGGCGGCTGCAGCTCGACGACAAGCTGCGCGAAGAGGTGCTGCCAAAGAACATCCTGATGATCGGCCCAACCGGCGTCGGCAAGACCGAGATTTCCCGGCGGCTGGCGCGGCTCGCCGGCGCGCCCTTCATCAAGATCGAAGCCACCAAGTTCACCGAGGTCGGTTATGTCGGCCGCGACGTCGAGCAGATCATCCGCGATCTGGTCGAGGTCGCCATCATGCAGACGCGCGAACGCAAGCGGAAGGACGTGCAGACGCGCGCGCAGCAGGCCGCCGAGGACCGGGTGCTCGACGCCCTGGTCGGCCCGGCCGCCAGCCCCGCCACGCGCGACAGCTTCCGCCGCAAGCTGCGCACAGGCGAGCTCAACGACAAGGAGATCGAGATCGAGGTGCAAGCCTCCGGCGGCATGCCGATGTTCGAAATTCCGGGCATGCCGGGCGCGCAGATGGGCGCGGTCTCGATCGGCGACATTTTCGGCAAGCTCGGCGGCGCGCGCACCAAGCCGCGGCGGGTCACGGTCGGAGAATCCCACGACATCCTGATCGCCGAGGAGTCCGACAAGCTCTTGGACAACGACCAGCTGGTGCAGGAATCCATCAAGATCGTGGAGAACAACGGCATCGTGTTTCTGGACGAGATCGACAAGATCGCCGGGCGCGAGGGCCGGCACGGCGCCGACGTGTCACGCGAGGGCGTGCAGCGCGATCTGCTGCCGCTGATCGAGGGCACGACCGTCTCCACCAAGCACGGACCGGTGAAGACCGATCATATCCTGTTCATCGCGTCGGGCGCCTTCCACATTTCCAAGCCGTCCGACCTGCTACCCGAGCTGCAGGGGCGGCTGCCGATCCGCGTCGAATTGCGCGCGCTGACCCGCGACGACCTCCGCCGCATTCTCACCGAACCGGAGGCGTCGCTGGTCAAGCAATATGTGGCGCTGATGGGGACCGAAGGCGTGACGCTCGACTTCACCGCCGACGCTGTCGATGCCATCGCCGACGTGGCGGTCGCGGTCAATTCCAGCGTGGAAAATATCGGCGCGCGGCGGCTACAGACGGTGATGGAGCGCGTGCTCGACGAAATTTCATTTGGCGCCCCCGACCGCTCCGGCGAGACGGTGAAGATCGACGCCACCTATGTGCAGAAGCACGTCGGCGACCTCGCCAAGAATGTCGATTTGAGCCGGTTTATTCTTTGACCGGCGGCCGGTCGCGCTGTTCGCGCAGCCAGCGGTCGAATTCGGTTTGGCGGCGGGCGTGTTGCGCGCGGAGCTCGGCCTTCCAGGACGCCAAGAAAGTGCGCACCCGGTCGTCATACAGATCGATGGCCTTGGGGCGGTTTTCGGGTTTGACATCGCTCGCAGGCATCGCGTCGCACTCTGAACAGGACACACCGTTGTCCTACAAAGAGGTTGAGCAATCGTTGCGCCGGCAGGCCGCATCAAAAAGTCGTTCTTGGCGGCCAGCCGTCATTGGCGGTGTTAAGCCTATGAGTGCGGCTTGCGCAGCCGCACATAGAGCGCGCCTTGACCGCCGTGAGCGACATGGGCCTGTTCGAAGCCGACCACAAAGGCACGGAATTCCGGCAGCGCCAGCCAAAGCGGCACTTGGCGTTTGAGCACCCCGCGGTCGCCCAGCCCATCCTGGCCGCGGGCGCCCTTGCCGGTGATCACCAGCACGAATTTCGCGCCGCCGCTTTGCGCCTTGCGCAGGAACCGCAGCAAGGCATCGTGGGCTTCGCTCTGTGTTCGACCGTGCAAGTCGATACGGGCCTCGATCGGGTCGGAGCCGCGCGCCAGCCGCTGCTTCGAGCGCCGGTCGAAGGTAGCGAGCGGCGGCGCGGCTTTTGGCACCGGTGGCGCAGCTTTGGGCACCGGTGGTGGACGGCGTTGCGGCGCCGGGGGCTGCGGCTTACCCGCAGCCCCGCTCGATGGCGCGGGCAGCGGCGTCTCGTCCTTGAACGGTTTTTTCTTCAGCGGTCTGATCGAACGGATCACACCGCCCCACAAAGAGCGCTCGTCCTCGTTCAGCTTGCGCCGGCGCAGTTTGTCGTCGGCGCTCATGATTTCGGCTTCGGTTTGGCCTTGCCGTCCGTCTTGCTGGCTGGCTCGGCCTGACGGCGGCGCGATTTCGGCAACGACGGCACGATTTCGCTTACATTCTTCTTGGTGAGTTCGTCGGTCTTGGCCTTGGCATCGTCCGCATCAACCTTTGCGTCTGCTGCCGGTACGTTGACGGCGACCGCCTGCGGGATATCGGGCTTGCTTGGCGGCAGCGGCATGTGGCGGCCGGCTTCGACCATGTCGAGTTCGCGCGGAAGAAGCACCACAAAGCGGCCTTGGTGGCGGATGCGGCCGGCCACGCGGCCGGCGTCGTCACCGGCACCCCAATAGAGATCGGCACGCGCCGGCCCGAGGATGGCGGAGCCGGTGTCC
Source organism: Xanthobacteraceae bacterium (assembly GCA_046714775.1). GTDB lineage: Bacteria > Pseudomonadota > Alphaproteobacteria > Rhizobiales > Xanthobacteraceae > VAZQ01. The sequence goes on from JBKKAF010000196.1 coordinate 2,677, forward strand.
TGCGCCACCATCAGCCGGCGCAATTTGGTGGTCGGCTTGGCGCTGTCGATCGGCAGATCGGCTTCGATGAAAAACGGCGTGCCATAGACATGGGTGCGATCGACCGCGATCGAGCGTTGAGGCGTAAGCGGCACGCCCTGGGCGCCGACCGGCTCGCCATCGTTCGACAATCCGGTGATACGAAAGAATACGAACGAGCGGTTGGCCTGCCGGACATTCTGCGCTTCGTTCGGATTGGCGCGCATCCATTGCCGGATGCGATCCATGGACATCTCATCACGCGGCACCGCGTAGCGCTCTATCAGCACGCGTCCGACCGCCGTGTAAGGATACCCGTTGTGGGCATCGTAGTTGACGCGCACCATGGTGCCGTCTTCCAGCCGCACTCGCGCGGAGCCCTGGATCTGGATGGTCAGCGCCTCGAACGGATCTCTTAGCCAGGCGATCTCGAGCTTCTGGCCGTCGAGCGCGCCGTCTTCGATGGCGGCGCGATCGTGATAGGGCTCCATCTCATTCTTGGCGTTGCGGCGTCCGACCTTGCCGCGATTGGGCAGGCTGGCGCCGGCGCGCATCGGCCCTTCGATCACCAGATCGCGCGGGCGCCGGTAGAGCGGCACGGAAAATTCGGGATTGGGAAACCGCGAACCGTCGACGATCGGCTCGTAATAGCCGGTCAGCAGCCCTTGCGTTTCGCCGAGCTTGGCGATCCGCACCGGGCGGAAATTCTCCTCGAAGAACGCCCGCGCCTTCACCGCTGTCAGGGCGCCGGCCGCGGCCGCGCGCTTGCAGACATGCACGAGCGCGCCGGCCACGGCACGGGTGTCGCGGGAAGGCTGCTTTCGGTTGACGAACGGCTTGCAGCTGTCCTGAAACGTGGCAAAGGCGGCGGCATGATCGTCAGCCGCCCAGCCGTCGATCTCGCCCCAGCGGATCGGCTCCAGCTGGGTGTCGGGGATTTGAAGCGGGTCGATATCCGGGGTCTGGTCCTGGCCGTGCGCCCATCCGGCGCAGCCGAGCCAAAGGGTCGCTGCTGCGATCCCCAACCACGGGCGAGGACACATCGTCATCGCCTGCTGCCCGGCTATTGTCCCGCCTCGGTCGCGACGAGTTTCCAGTTGGGATCGCGCGAGGAGATATCGCGCGCGAATGTCCACACGTCGGTGACCTCGGTCACTTTGTCCGGATTGCCGTCGATCACCGCGCCGTTCTTGTCGCGGGTAACCGACACCAGCTGCGAAACGAAACGCACGGTGATTTGCGCCGTGTGCCCGCGCAGCTCCGCGCCGGTGATGTCCGACTTGTCGATCGAAACGAAACGGGTTTCGGTGGTCTCGCCGCGCGCTTCGCGCTCGCGGATCGCGGTTTCAAAGCCTTCGTAGACGTCGCGCGATAACAGGTTCTTCAGCGAGCGCCGGTCGCCTTCCGCGTAAGCGGTGACGATCATCTCATAGGCCGCGCGTGCGCCGATCACGAAATGCTTCGGATCGAAGCTCTTGTCTTCGCCGGCGACGGCTTCGAGCCCGGCTGCCACCGCCGAGCCCGGCTCGGCGATACCGCGCCAGCGTTCGGCCGGATCGACCGGCTCAGCCGGCTCAGCCGGCTCAGCCGGCTTTTGCGCGCTGTCGGTGGTGCGGCCCGGCAGCGCGACGACATTGTCGGTGCTGGAGCTGCGCACGGTGTCGCGCGCGGAATAGGGGTCATAAGGCGGTCGCTCGCGGCCGGTGCGCTGACCGAGCACGCTGCGCAGGCGCAGGAAGATGAACACTGCCAGCGCCAGAAAGATGATGGTGTAAATATCGAACACGTCTCGCTTGCTCTCGGCAGCCGTGACGACGAACCGCGGGATCAGCTGATTGCCGCAGACTCAAATCTGCGGAGCAGAACTCGGTTCCCGCGCTATATGTAAGCACGCGACCCAACTGATCCAGAGGCTTGCGCCGGATTCGGCGCAGATCGCTGCCCGAACCGACCATAGACGATCCGGGTCGCAACGCCAACCTTCGCCACCCCGCGGCAAGCCGATGTCTTTGGTTAAACGGGTCTTTCTCGCATTGCTGCTGCTGCCCGCGGCGGAGCTCGTGGTGTTCATCCTGGTTGCCCAGACCATCGGCTGGTTGTGGGCGCTCGCTTTGTGTCTCGCAACCTCCTTCGCAGGCGCGATCTTGCTGCGCGCCGGTGGGGCCAATCTCAGGCGATTCCGCGCCGTGCTGAGCGACGATGGGGCGCGGATCGTGCAGCTCGAGGGCCCCGGCCTCGGACTGCTGCTGGCGGGAATTCTCTTGCTATTGCCGGGCTTTATCACAGACCTACTGGGCCTTTTATTGCTGGTACCGGCGCTCCGGCGCGCCGCAGCAGCGACCATCGGCCGCGCGCTGCGAAAGCGCTGGGGCGGCCCGCCGCAGGATCCGGTGGTCGACCTGCCGCCGGACCAGTGGCATCAGGTCCCCGATCGCGCGCTCGACCATAAACGGAAGCCCTAGCCGCCCGTTGCAGGCATCCTTGTCGGCTCCTGGAGCCTGTGTTAGCCAGCCGCGATCATCGCGGGCGTCTGGCGTCGGCCGCCGAGAGGGCATTCATGACAGATAGCAATAATGGCGGTGCGGCGACCAACGGGGGCCCGATCGAGGCCCAGTTGTCGCCGCAGATCAACGTGCTCGGGCAATACATCAAGGATCTCTCGTTCGAGAACCCGAACGCGCCGCGCTCGCTCAATCCGTCTGAGACTCAGCCGGCGATCAATATTCAGATCAACGTTAATGTCGGGCAGCTCTCGGAAACCGATTTCGAAGTCTCGCTCAAGCTCGAAGGCAAGGCGGAATCCTCCGGCACCGTGCTGTTTGCCTTCGACCTGACCTATGGCGGCGTGTTTCGAATCCAGAATGTGCCGCAACAGCACCTGCATCCGATAGTGATGATCGAATGCCCGCGGCTGATATTTCCCTTTGCGCGCGAGATCGTCGCCACCACGGTGCGCAACGGGGGCTTCCCGCCGCTGCTGCTCGATCCGGTGGATTTTGCAGCGCTCTATCAGCAGCGCATGGCGCAGGTACAGCCGCAGGCGGCCGCGCCGCCGGTTTCGTAGCTGCCCGCCCGGCTCAGCCCGCCGTGCTGCTTTCCGCCGCGATACCAGGCAGCGTACCTTCATAGTCCAGCCAGATCGCCGCGCTGCCGAGGCTTGCCACAAAGCCCTGGTGTGCCTGGCGCTCCGCCTCAGTCAGCCGCGCGGCAAGCGGCGCGGGCCGGGGCAGCACGATACGGGCGCGTTGGCCGGCGGCCGCAGCCCCCTGCCCGTTCTCGACCAAAACGAGTTGCGCCTGCCGGCCGCCGATCAATTCTAGATAGACTTCCGCCAGAAGTTCGGCGTCGAGCAAGGCGCCGTGCTTGGTGCGGCGCGAATTGTCGATCCCAAAGCGCCCGCACAGATCGTCCAGCCGGTTGGGGCCGGCCGGATGCTTGCGGCGCGCCAGCATCAGCGTGTCGATCAGCCGATCGCGCGCGATCAGAATCTTGCGGCAGCGCTCGAGCTCGGCATTGATGAACCCGAGATCGAAGAAGGCGTTGTGCGCAACCAGGGGGGCGTCGCCGATGAAGGCGATCAGGTCTTCGCAGATATCGGAAAATTTCGGCTTGTCGCTGAGAAATTCCGACGACAGGCCGTGAATGGCGAAGGCTTCCGCCGGAACATCCCGCTCAGGATTGAGATAGCGGTGGAAGACTTGGCCGCTCGGGATGCGGTTAAGCAGCTCGATACAGCCGATCTCGATCAGGCGATGACCCTGGCCCGGATCGAGGCCTGTGGTCTCGGTATCGAAGACGATTTCCCGCATGGCGTTCTCTCGGCCGACGAATCACTTGCGCCGTTTCGGCATTGTAGCAATTGCTTGCAGAATCTCCCGCACGCGGTGGCGCGCGGTGTCGAAACCTTGCGAAGTGTCCACGATAAAGTCGGCGCGGGCGCGCTTGTCGGCGTCCGACAGCTGCCGGGCCAGGAGTGCATCGAGCTTCTCAGGCGTCATGCCGGGACGCTCCAATACCCGCGCACGCTGCACGTCGGCGGGCGCCGATACCACCACAATGGCGTCCACCCGGCGGTCGCCGCCGGTTTCCAGCAGCAATGGGATGTCGAGCACCACCACCCCGGCGCCGCCCGCTTCGGCCTGCCCCAGAAAATCGGTCTCCGCCGCGCGCACCAGCGGATGAACGATGTTTTCCAGCCGCTGCAAGGCAGCCGGATCATCGACGACGCGCGCGGCGAGCCTGCCGCGGTCGACCTTGCCGCCGGGCGCGGTGCCGGGAAAGGCGGTTTCGATGGCACCTGCCGCTTCCCCGTCATACAGACGATGCACCGCGGCGTCGGCATCGTGCACCGGCACCCCTTCCTCCGCGAAAAAGCGCGCGGTGGTCGATTTGCCCATTCCCAGGGAGCCGGTCAGGCCGAGCACGAACATGGTCGATCGCCTTCGGTCGCATTCATCGCCTTACTCCGCGAGCGCATGGGCGCGCCGCAGATAATCCAACACCGGCAATAGCGGCAATCCGAGAATGGTGTAGTGGTCGCCCTCGATGCGATCAAACAGCTGGCTGCCGGCGCCTTCGATCTGATAGCCGCCGACGCTTGTGGTGACCGCCTCTCCCGCCGTGTCGAGATAGGCCTCGCGAAATTCGTCGGAGAACATGCGCATGGTCAAGCGCGCGGCGGCACGATGCTCAAACAGCACGGCGCCGTTGCGGGCAAAGGCGATGGCGGTGTGCAATTCATGGGTCTGGCCGCGTAACACGTTGAGTTGGTCGCGCGCCGCGGCACGATCGATTGGCTTGGAAAATCTCCATTGCTCCAACGCCAGTGTCTGGTCGGCGCCGAGCACCAGCCGTCCCGGCAGATGACGCGCGACCGTGCGCGCCTTCTCGCGCGCCAGCAGTGCCGCGACCTCGCCGGGGTCCTGACTGGCCGCTCCCACTTCGAATGTGCGTTCGTCGATATCGGCTGGGCTGACCTCCACCACAGCGCCGGCATTTTCCAGGATCGCCCGCCTTATCTTGCTCTTGGAGGCCAGCACCAGCGGTCGGTCGGCGAGCCATAGCGTCATATCAGGCCACCGGTTGCCGGCGGCGCTCGGCCAGAAGTTTCATCACCGCCGCCGCGGTTTCCTCGATCGAGCGGCGCGTCACGTCGATGCTTGGCCAATTGTGCTTGGCGCATAGCCGGCGCGACAGCGCCACTTCCTCGGCCACCGCCTGACGGTCGATATATTGCGCGTCGTCATGATGCGCGCGCAGCCCGAGCAGCCGGTTCTGCCTGATCTGCACGATGCGCTCCGGACTGGCATAGAGACCGACCACCAGCGGCCGCACCAACTGTTCGACCGAAGGCGGCACCGCTACGCCGGGAACCAGCGGCACATTGCCGGTTTTCACCCCGCGGTTGGCCAGATAGATCGAGGTCGGCGTTTTCGACGTGCGTGACACGCCGAGCAGCACCACCTCTGCCTCTTCGAGATCCTCGACGTGCTGCCCGTCGTCGTGCAGCATGGTGTAGTTGAGCGCATCGATGCGCTTGAAATATTCCGCGTTGAGCGTGTGCTGAGCGCCGACCCGGTGCGAAGTCTCAGTGCCGAGATAGGATTGCAGTAGCTGCAGCACCGGCCCGAGAATCGACAGACAAGGCAGGCTCTGTTCGCGGCAATGCTTTTCCAGCCGCGCCACCAAGTCGTCCTCGAGCAGGGTATAAAGCACGATCCCCGGCGATTCCTCGATTTCAGCCAATACCCGATCGAGTTGTTTCTGGGTGCGCACCAAGGGATACATGTGCTCCACCGGCTGCACTTTGGTGTATTGCGCCGTTGCCGCGCGAGCCACGGTGATCAGCGTCTCGCCGGTCGCGTCGGACACGAGGTGAAGATGAAAGTAGCTGCCGGTTCGTTGTGGCATTGTATGACTGCGGGAAAGCCTGTGAGTTCCTGGGCAGGAGGCCATGACCCGAGGGTCGGTGCAAGCGCCGGCCGGTCATTTGCCGGATATCTTTCCACATGACTGCCGGCGGGAGAAACTGCAGAGGTACCAGCCAGGTCAGTGGGGACATGTGAATCCATTGTGAGTTCCGCGCACCGGCACTGCATCAACCGCCTGATAATCCGCAGGCCAATCGCCACAGCAACAATCTACCTCCGATATCTGGGCTTGGCGGACATGTTGCTGGACTGTGTATGGATTGTGGATTGCGAAGCGTGAGTCTAACCAACCGACTCACTACTACAACAACAAGTAATCTTTTAGTTTAGATGGTAGGAGCAGCCTTGATCGAATGACCGTGCATAACCCCCTCATCGACGTGCTCGCAGGCAATCCGCGCCGGCCGCCTCCGGTCTGGCTGATGCGGCAGGCTGGGCGCTACCTGCCGGAGTATCGCGAGGTCCGGGCAAAAGCCGGTGGGTTTCTCAACCTGGTGTTTGCGCCGCAGCTTGCGGCCGAGGTGACATTGCAACCGGTGCAGCGATTTGGCTTCGACGCAGCGATTTTATTTTCCGATATCCTGGTGATCCCACACGCACTCGGTCAGCGCGTTTTATTCATCGAAGGCGAAGGGCCGCAACTCGATGCCATCAGCGAGGCGCGTGGCATCGAACGACTTGCTGTTGAGGTCGATCAAACTATCCTTGCACCGGTCTATGAGACAATCCGGCTGGTGAAGGGCCGGCTGCCAAAAGGGGTCACACTGCTCGGCTTCTGCGGTGCGCCGTGGACGGTCGCGAGTTACATGATCGCGGGCAGCGGCACGCCCGATCAGAAACCGGCACGGCTGTTCGCTTACCGGCAGCCGAAAGCATTCACGAGTTTGATCGACAAGCTGGTCACGGCGTCGGCCGCTTATCTCGTCCGGCAATTGCAAGCCGGCGCCGACGCGGTGCAGATCTTCGACACCTGGGCCGGCGTGTTGCCGGCGGATGAGTTTCAGCGCTGGTGCGTTTTGCCGACGCAACGGATTGTCACACTGGTGCGCGAGCAAGTGCCGGGTGCGAAACTCATCGGCTTTCCGCGCGGCGCCGGAAGCATGTTGCCGCGCTATGTGGGCGATACGGCCGTTGACGCGGTCGGTCTCGACTGGATGATCGATCCGACTTTTGCACGCGAGGAGGTGCAAAGCCGTGTGCCCGTGCAGGGCAATCTCGATCCGCTGGCGCTGGTCGCCGGTGGCGCGACGCTCGATCGTGCGGTCGACGCGGTGCTAGAGGCATTCAGCGCCGGGCCCTTCATATTCAACCTTGGCCACGGCATCCTGCCGGAGACGCCGATCGCCCATGTGGAGCAGATGCTCAGACGCGTGCGGGCATAGGCCGGGACGACAACAATGTACGAATGGCTGAAGGCCTTCCACATCGTCGCCGTCATCGCATGGATGGCGGGGATGCTCTATCTGCCGCGCCTGTTCGTCTACCATTGCACGGCCGAGCCGGGCTCCCGGCAGTCGGAGACGTTCAAGCTGATGGAGCGCCGACTGCTCAGGCTGATCATGAATCCGGCCATGATCGCAACCTGGGCGCTTGGACTCTGGCTGGCCTGGCGGGGCGGTTCCTTCGCGGCGCCGTGGCTTCACGCCAAGCTTGCGCTGGTGATTGTCCTTTCCGGAGTGCACGGTTTTTTGGCCCGCCAGGTCGGCATTTTCGCCGCCGACGGGGAACGGTATTCTCCTAAATTCTATAGGATCGTCAACGAGATACCGACCATCCTGCTGATCGCCATCGTGGTGCTTGCGGTCGTTAAGCCGTTCTGAGCCAACAAACTTTTGACCACGTTCCGCACGCGCCACTTGCGTAGGCTGCGGTCTTTTCATATCTTGGCGCTATCTCCCCACGCAGGCAGATGCATCCGCGTACCGCCCATGTATGGGACCGGTCGTTGCATCGGGCCAAAGGCCGCAAGCCTCACCCAAGACCTGCGATACCAAGACCTGCGACTCCCCCTCCTTTCCCAGCGTCGATCGGCTTGTTTCCTCGCCGTTCCATCGCCGCCGGTGATATTTCCAGGATAGCCCGCATGCGGGAAATGAAACTCCAAGACCTCAAGGCCAAGTCTCCGGCCGAGCTCGTATCGTTTGCCGAAGAGCTGGAAGTCGAGAACGCCAGCACCATGCGCAAGCAGGAGCTGATGTTCGGCATTCTCAAACAGCTCGCCATCAAGGAAACCGACATCGTCGGCGAAGGCGTGGTCGAGGTGCTCTCCGACGGCTTTGGCTTCCTGCGCTCGCCGGAAGCCAACTACCTGCCGGGCCCGGACGACATCTACGTCTCGCCCTCGCAGATCCGCCGCTTCGGCCTGCGCACCGGCGACACCATCGACGGCCATATCCGTTCGCCCAAGGAAGGCGAGCGCTACTTCGCGCTGCTCAAGGTCAACACCATCAATTTCGAGGATCCCGAGAAGGCGCGCCACAAGATCAACTTCGACAACCTCACGCCGCTCTATCCCGACGAGCGGCTCAAGATGGAGCACGAGGATCCGACCAAGAAGGATCTCTCGCCGCGCGTGATCGACATCGTCTCGCCGATCGGCAAGGGCCAACGCGCGCTGATCGTCTCACCGCCGCGCACCGGCAAGACTGTGCTGCTGCAGAACATCGCCCACGCCATCACCGCCAATCATCCGGAATGCTATCTGATCGTGCTGCTGATCGACGAGCGACCGGAGGAAGTGACCGACATGCAACGTTCGGTTAAGGGCGAGGTGGTCTCCTCGACCTTCGACGAGCCGGCGGTGCGCCACGTGCAAGTCGCCGAAATGGTGATCGAGAAAGCCAAGCGGCTGGTCGAACACGGCCGCGACGTGGTGATCCTGCTCGACTCAATCACCCGCCTTGGCCGCGCCTACAACACGGTGGTGCCGTCATCGGGCAAGGTGCTGACCGGCGGCGTCGACGCCAATGCGTTGCAGCGGCCCAAGCGCTTTTTCGGCGCCGCGCGCAATATCGAGGAGGGTGGCTCGCTCACTATCATCGCCACCGCGCTGATCGATACCGGCAGCCGCATGGACGAAGTGATTTTCGAAGAGTTCAAAGGCACCGGCAATTCGGAATTGATCCTCGACCGCAAGGTGGCGGACAAGCGCACCTTCCCGGCCATGGACATCACCCGCTCCGGCACCCGTAAGGAAGAGCTCCTGGTGCCGCCCGACCAGCTCAAGAAAATGTACGTATTGCGCCGGATTCTCAATCCGATGGGCACCATGGACGCCATCGACTTCCTGCTCGACAAGTTGCGCAACACCAAGAGCAACGCCGAATTCTTCGAGTCGATGAATACCTGATCAAGTGCCGGGTGTTATCGCAGGGGCGGCAGGCTCGGTAGCCGTTTCGATGAGCAAAGGTCCCTACACCCGACGCGCCGCGGGCGCGCTCACCACGCTCGTTCTGTCGGTCTCTCTTGCGCAAGCGCAGGCCCCGACCGCGCCGGTCACAGTATTCGGCCTCACCTTCTCGATCGAGGTTGCAGGCGCGCGGATCGCGGCGTCGCAGGACTACGAGAGCCAGCATCCGGGTCTCGGCCACAGCGTGCGCTACACGCGGCAGAACTGGACCATCGATATCGACCTCTATGACATGCGTCGCCGCGTGATCGCGGAAGGACCGCATTCCGCGCCGGTCAGGGAGCAACTCGAGCACGCCGCCGCCGAGATCGTCAGGACCTTCAATCGGGCCGAGCGCACCGCCAGTTACGTGATCAACGACGATCGCGGCCGCGCGCGGCTGCAATGCGCCAGCTTGGTCTATCGCCGGTCCGACCGTCCGGGCGATTTCCTAAGCCTGTTGTGCGTGACTGGCTGGAAGAGCAAATTTGTAAGGTTCCGCATGTCGGCGCCGCGACAGGGCAGCGCCGAAGCCGACGCCAAGGCCGTCCTGGAAGCGTGGCTCGAAATTCTTTGGCCGCCGCTCTGACCGGATCGCGATCCCGAACTGGCCCGTTCCGTTTTCCCCGCCCGTCGGCTACCCTTCCTCCCGACTTCGACCCAGGGAGCAGCGCACAATGACAATTCTGCAAATCCCACCTTCAAGACGCACCATCGGCTTGACCGCGAGCGCCGCCATGGCGCTTGCTGCGGTGACGGCCGTTTCGTTCTGGACTGCGCCGATCGCGGCGCAGGAGGAGAAACTCGCCACCTATCCGATCTTGGGCGGCGCGCGCGAGAAACAGCCTGGCTATGGTGAGATCGAAAATTTCACCATTGTCGGCTACACCGACCTCGATGGCTGGGACCGGCCGACCGAAATCCGGGTGAGCCCGGATGGCAAATACGCCTTCATGGCGAGCAATCCGCCGCCGGTGGACGGCAAGAACAACGGCGTCACCATCGCCGATGTCAGCGATCCCGCGCGGCCGCGCGTCGTGGCGCATCTCACCAATGGTGCGACCGAGCACAGCCAATATGTCGACGTGGTGGGCAATATTCTGGTGATGAACCAGGAACGATTGCGCGTGCGCGACCGCAATCTGCGCTCCGGCCCGTTCAAGGCGGGCATCCGGCTGTTCGACATCAGCGATCCCACCAAACCGGTGGAAAAGGCGTTCTTCCAGAGCGACGAGCCGGCCGAGGGCCGCGAAGGCGTGCACGGCTTCTGGCTGCAGGATCATCCGAGTGCCGGCAAGGTCGCCTTCCTCGCCACCTCGCGCAAAGGCTATTTCGGCAACATTCTCGTCATCGTCGACATCAACGATCCGGCCAGCCCGAAAGAGATTTCCAAGTGGTGGTATCCCGGCACATGGATCGAAGGCGGCGAGAAACCCGAGGCCGACTGGATCTTCAACGACAGCGGCGGCCGCATCGGTCTGCCGAAAATCCTCGTCTCGCTTCACGACGTAACGACCTACAAGAATCGCGCCTACTTGTCGTATCGCGACCAGGGCGTCATCACCCTTGACATCAGCGACATCAAGAATCCGAAATTCATCAGCCAGATCAAATGGACGCCGCCGGTCGAGGCCAACACTCATAGCGTCGGCGTGGTGGTGCCGAAGAGCGGCGATCTGCCCGAGCTCCTGGTGGTGACCGACGAGGTCAATCGCATCTGCCCTTGGGGCTACATGCACATCCTCGATGTGCGCTCGGAGCGGCACCCCAACAAGATCTCCACCTTCCGGCTGCCGATGAACAAGTACTGCCCGCCGGACCGCCCGGGCCGCGATTTCGGCATGCATGACGTGGACCGCATGATCCGCGGCAATATCGTGTTCAGCGCCTGGCAGCAGTCCGGATTCTGGGCGATCGATATTTCTGATCCCTATGCGCCCAAGGCCGTCGGCCATTTCGTACCGCCGCCGTTCACGCGCGGTGGGCTCGACTGGTCGACCGCCGACGATGTCTATGTGCACGACAACGGCCTGATCTATTTCACCTCCAACGAGCCCGGCGGCGGCTTGTGGATCATGCGCTATACGCCGGGCGTGAAGGGCAAAGTGGCATGGAATCCGGACCAGAAGAGCGTCACCACCACCTATGAGCAAAAGGCGAGGGCGGCGCAGTAACGGTGAGGCAGCGCGGGCGATGCCCTGCTTTCTTGTGCGCCGCCGATTGTTGCGCGCGCTTGCTGCGGCGGGGCTATTGCTGCTTTCGACAACGCTGCAAATCGCCGCCCAGGAGGTTCGCCGTTTCGAGATCAATCTCAAATCGGGCGAGCTGCCGCGCGAGCAGCGCACCGTCCGCGTCAAGCAGGGCGAGCCGGTCGAGCTGCGCTGGACGTCCGACCGGCCGGTGACATTGCACCTGCACGGCTACGACATCGAACTGGCGGTAAAACCGGGAGAACCGGCGACGATGACCTTTGCGGCAAAAATCTCCGGTCGGTTTTCCGTTTCCACCGTGATCGGCGAGCCGGGCAAAAGCCGCCGTGCCGCGCACCTACACGGCGCACGCGCTCTTTATCTGGAAGTCCATCCTTGAGGCGCGTGGTGGCTCGCTCTGCCCTCGCCACGCTGGCGTTTGCCGCCGCGGCCGGCTCCGCGCAGGCGCATGCCTTTGGCGAACGCTACGATCTGCCGCTGCCGCTCTGGCTCAATCTCGTCGGGGGCGCGGCGGCGGTGATCCTGTCGTTTGTCATCGCCGCTTGGTTCGTGCGTCCGGCGCCAGCCGAGGGGCGTGCATGCTGCACCAATTTGTTAGCTATCCCGGCGGCGCCACCGATCGCCTGTGCGATCGTCCTGTTCAGCGCGCGTGCGGGGTCGGTGTTTCTGTTCGTCCTGGCGCTTGCGGCGGGATTCTTTGGCGAGCCGGACTACGCCCGCAATGCCGCACCCACCATCATGTGGGTGCTGGGCTGGGTCGGGCTTGCCTTTGTCTCTGCGCTGATCGGCAATGTCTGGCTTGTACTCAATCCTTGGCGAAGCCTGTTCGCTGGCGCGAACGTCGTGTTGGGTGCCGTGAGTGGATCGCGCGGATTGTCGCTCGATCTTCGGCTTCCGCAAAAACTCGGCGTATGGCCCGGCATCGTCCTCGTGATGGGATTCGTCTGGTTCATGCTGGCGTCGGGCCGTGCGGGTGACTCGCTCGCCATCGCGCAGATGCTGGCGCTCTATTCCGTTGTGACCTGGGCCGGCATGGCGCTGTTCGGGCCAGCGGCCTGGCTCGCCCGCGGCGAAGCTTTTACATTGATCTTCGGCGTGCTCGCGCGATTTTCGCCGGCCGAGCTGCGGGTCACCGACAGGGAAATCTGCGCGCGCGCGGGCGGTCCGCCCGACGCGGCCGGCGCCTGCTCCGATTGCATCGAAGCCTTCCTGCGGGCGCCGCGGGGCGCTCGCGCGGTTTATCTCCGCCCTTATGGCGCAGGCCTCGTGGTCGCGCATCCCCTGCCCCAATCCGTGACCGTGCTGGTGCTGATGGTGCTGGCGCTGGTCGGCTTTGAGGGATTCATGGACACCGCGCAATGGATCGACCTGATGGTGGCGCTAGGCGAACGCCCCGATGCCATTCAGGCCCCGGTCAAGACAGCGCTTCTGTTCATGCTCGCCACTGCATTGCTCTACGCCGTCTTTTATGGCGTGAGCGCGCTGATGCGCCGGGTCGGCGCCGCGCACACGGCGCCCGGCGCGCGCACGCGGACCACGGGCGAGATCATGGGTCTGTTTGTGCTGTCGCTCGTGCCGATCGCACTTGCCTATCACGTCGCGCATTATCTCTACTGGTTCTTCACCTCGATCCAGTTCGTGGTCCCGGCGGCGTCCGATCCGCTTGGCTTCGGCTGGAATCTGTTCGGCGGCCGGAATTTCGTGCCCGACCGCGCCGCCATCAGCCTGAAAGTGATCTGGCACACCGCAGTGGTTGCTATCGTGCTTGGCCACGTCATCGCGGTCTATGCGGCACACCGACAAGCGCTGCTTGTGTTCGGCTCCCGCCGCGCGGCGCTGTGGAGCCAGCTACCGATGCTCACGCTGATGGTGGCCTATACGATGTCGAGCCTGTGGATGCTGGCGCAGCCGATCATGGGCTGACGGCGGCGAGCTTGTGCAGGAACCACGCCACCTGCGCCGGCTCGCCGTGCAGCCCGAGCAACCCGCGCCCGTGCGCCTGCGCGATGCTGAGTCGCCCTTCGCCGATCGCGCCGATCACATCCTCGCCGGACACCACCACAAGCTCGCCGGGATGGGGGCCGGGGCTGTGAATCTCCGGACCTGTGCCGGGAGCGAACCGGGTCCACAGCATCGGCTCGATCAGCACCAACGAAAACACACCGTCGGGCGCGCCGTTGACGCGCTGCTCGAAGTGCTCGATCAGCCGCAGATGGCGCTGCAGCGGAAACCTGTCGGCGAACATGGCCGCCAATGGATTGGCCGCCGGCAACAGCTTCTCGCGCCGGGCGGCGGCGATCGCGGGCAGCACATCGAGGGCGCCCGGATAGTGGGCGGCGAGCCGGTCGCGCCCGACCGCGGGGTCCTCGTGGTCGGGACAGGCGCGCGCTGCGCCCGCGAGCACCAGCAGCGTGGAACATGCAATGAGGCAATGTCGACGCAAGGTCATCGGCCGCTCCCGGCGACGCCGCCCGGGAAAGTATCGCGCCCTGCTTATCGAGACGCAACAGCTTTGCTAGTCTGAGATAACGTCGCGGGGCAGGCGGCAGAACGGGAGGTCTCTCATGGGTCTGGCAGCACGTCCGACACGGCTTGGGATGGTTTGTGCAATCGTTGTGGCGCTGACCGCGCCGCTCGCCGCGCAGCAGCCGGCGCCGCAGATGCGCATGGACCAGCACAAAGTGGCCGACGGCGTCTACATGATGCAGAACTCGACTGGCTCGGGCAATTCCACCTTCGTGGTCACCGATGACGGCGTGCTGGTGTTGGACGCCGACGTGCGCACCTCCGATCAGACCCTTGCCGCCATCCGGCGCACCACCGACAAGAAAGTGCGCTACATCGTGATCTCGCACGCGGCCGGCGACCATGCCACCGGCGTCTGGCATTACCGCGAGGATCGGCCCACCTTCATCGCCACCCGCAAGCAGATGCGCGACCTGTTCATGCAGGAGGCGCAGGAATTCCAGGAGCGCAAGGCCTCGAGCGACCCGCGCTTTGCACCCTATCGCAACGCCCAGCTCGTTCATCCCGACATGGCGTTTGAGGGCGCGCTCACGCTGCGCTTCGGTGGGCTGACCTTCCAGATCACCGAGGAGGGCAGCGCCCATTCCACCAGCGACGTCACCGTGTTCATTCCGCAGAGACGCGTGATGCTGATGGGCGACCTGCTCAACAACGAAATCCATCCGGGCCAGGGCGAATCGGCCGGGGTGTTCTTCTCCAACGCCAAAAACTGGATCGCGCTGCTCGACCGCATCATTGCGCGTGCTTTGCCGGTGGATACCTACGTGCCCGGCCACGGACCGGCTCATATCGGCCGCGGCGTCGCCGACTTGGAGCAGCAGCGGCGCTATTTCGTCGCCATGCGCGACGCGGTGTCGAAGATGATCGCGGCCGGCAAGAGCGTCGAGCAGATCCAGGCCGAATTCAAGCCGCCCGAGGAATTCGCCAAATACGGCGGACCAGCACGCATGAAGGCCATGCTCAATCTGTTCTATCACCAGCTGCTGGAGCAGGGATTCAATCCGTAAGCACCACGTCAGTCCCGGGGGGTGAGTACCTATAACGTCATGGCCGGGCTAGTCCCGGCCATCCACGCCTTTCTTGCTTCGATGAAGGAAGTAAGACGTGGATGCCCGACCCCTATCGGGCAAGGTTCACGGCCTTAGCCCGGCACCATCTCGGCCAGCAGCCGTCCGTAGCCCTGCACCGGCTGGCGCACCGTGAGGCGAAGCTGGATCTCCCAGACC
>JBKKAF010000197.1:0-15655 GCA_046714775.1 Xanthobacteraceae bacterium
GATTGCTAGTGTCCCTTTGAATCCGAAGTTCGCAACAGTGCTCGCAGCAGGGGTGTGCGAACTTCGGATTCGGGACACTCGTGTGGCGGTTCAGAAGTTCCCCATTGATTGCGGGCGGGTCGGGAGGGAACATCTGAACCAAAGCCACACGAGCAACGCTATGATTGCTAGTGTCCCTTTGAATCCGAAGTTCGCAAGAGGGCTCGCAGCACGGTTGTGCGAACTTCGGATTCGGGACACTAGCCGAGCCGCTGATGTAATCGAACACTGACTTCGTCGGGGTCCCGGTCCGTGCAGCCATCCTTGCAGGCCATCTACCACGTGCGCAGCGACGCGCGCGCCATCGAGGAGCGCGCTCGCGCCATCGCGGTCGAGCAGAGCGTGGAAATGCCGCTCGATGCGATCGACGACGAAGCCATCAGGTCGCAGATTGTCGGCCGCGTGGAGTCCGTCAAGGATTTGGCTGACGGGCTGTTCGAGGTGCGGATCGCGCTCGCTGCCGCGACTGTCGGACAAGATGCCGGGCAGCTCATCAATATGCTGTTCGGCAACACTTCGCTGCACGAGGACGTGGTTCTGCACGATGTCGATCTGCCGGGCGGGCTGGTCGCGGTGTTCGGCGGGCCGCGGCATGGACTGCATGAGCTGCGGCGGCGGGTCGGCGCCGGCACGCGTGCTCTGACTTGCTCGGCGCTGAAGCCGCAAGGCCTGCCGGCGGCGAAGCTCGCGGACATCGCGCGGCGCTTCGCGCAAGGCGGCATCGACTACATCAAGGACGATCACGGCCTGGCCGACCAAGTCTATTCGCCGTTCGCGGCACGGGTGGAGGCGATCGCGGCGGCGCTGCGCGAGATCGAGGCCCCGGCGGCCCGCGCGACGCGCTATGTGCCGAGCCTGTCGGGCGATCTCGACAGCATGCGCCAGCAGATCGCGGTGGCGCAGAGCGCGGGCGTCGACACCGTGATGATCGCGCCCATGATCATGGGTTTTGCCAATTTCCATCGGCTGGTGCGGGAAAATCCCGGCATGGCCTTCATGGCGCATCCCACCCTGGCAGGCGCCGCCCGAATTGCGCCGCCGCTCTTGCTCGGCAAGCTGTTCCGCATGCTGGGCGCCGATGCGGTGATCTTTCCCAATCACGGCGGGCGCTTCGGCTATTCTCCTGAGACCTGCCGCCGACTGGCGCAGACCGCGCTGCAGGAGCGCGACGGCTTGCGTCCCTGCGTCCCGGTGCCGGCCGGCGGCATGACGCCGGATCGGGTGCCGGAGATGCTTGATTTCTACGGCGCCGATATCATGTTGCTGATCGGCGGCGGTCTTCTGGCCGCGCGCGAGCGGCTGGTCGAGCAGACCGCGGCCTTCGTCACCGAGGTGCAGAGATATCGCCATGGCTGAGAACAAGACGGCCCGCAAGCCATCGGTCCACCGCAAAGCGCAGGACGATTATCGCTGGGAGGGCGTGGATCTGTTGCCTTACAAGGAGGACGACCGCGCCCTGTTCAAATCGATCACCCGGCAGACGCTGTTCGCGCATCCGGAGCTGGATGGTGAATTGCGCTATTTCGAAGTGTCACCGGGCGGCTTCTCCACGCTCGAGCGCCATGAGCACATGCACGGCGTGCTGATCCTGCGCGGCAGCGGCCGATGCATGGTCGGCGACGACATCCGGGACATCGGCACCAACGATCTGGTCACCGTACCGGCCATGACCTGGCACCAGTTCCGCGCCACCGCCGGCGAGCCGCTCGGCTTTCTCTGCATGGTCAATGCCCGGCGCGACAAGCCGCAGCTACCATCGGCAGAGGAACTCGCGCGCCTGCGCGACAATCCCAAGATCGCCGCGTTCTTCAACCGCTCCGGCGCGAAATAGTTTGCACCAGTAGTCGCTGGCGCCGCCTCAGGGCGTCTGGAAAGCCTTGGCGAAGCGGTCGGCCACCTCGGGCGGCGTCGCGGTGATCATGCGCACGATGCGCTCGACCTCCTCGCCGTCGATCAGGCTGATTTCCAGCTTGCTGCGTTCGGCGTCCGCCAGGAACCCCTGATCCTTGCCGAGCGCCATGAAGGCCTTGCGCAGAGCGGCCAGCCGGTCGGTGGGAATGTCCGGCGGCGCGAGCATCGGCCGCGCCACGGTCTTTTGTGAGAAATGCAGCTCCAGCACTTTACGGTCGCTGTCGTTCTTGACGAAGTCCAGGGCCGACGGCAGGTCGCCCAGCTCCGGCTCCTTCTTGAGCGCGCCCTGCATCAACAGGGTGACCTTCTTGTCGCGGATCCAGTCCGGCCGCTGCACCTTCAGGCTCGACAACGACCAGTCGCCGATCGCCTGCACCTCGCCCCGCTCCATCGCCAGCGCGATCTGGGTGGTGCCGGTATAGCCGAGCACGATCTTGAATTTGGTGCCGAGCAGCGAATTGTACAGCACCGGCGTGGTCTCGGGATCGATGCCCTTGGTAGCACCGGTGACCAGTTCCGTGTTGAACAGATCCTTGGCGGTCTTGTGCGGCGCCGTGTGCCAGGCCGCGGTCACCGCCACTTCGCTGTTCAGGCTGCCGAGCCAGTTGAACTTGTCGAGCTGATAGCGCACCCCGCTGGGATTGGTCAGATTGGCGAGCAGCATGCCGCGCTGAACCAGCACGATGGTCGTGCCATCCTTGGGCGCCGCGTTGTAGCCGTGATTGGCCGCGGCGAGGCCGCCTGCCGCGGGCATGTTCTGCACCACTACGCCGGGCTCACCCGGCAAATGCTTGCCGATGTGGCGTCCGACCAGCCGCGCCAGATGGTCATAGCCGCCGCCCACCGCCGAGCCGACAATGATCGTGAGCTGCTTGCCGGCATAGAAGTTCTGCGGCGCCTGGGCAGCGGCCGGCAATGGACCACAAAGGGTCATCAGTGCCGCCACTGCGGCCGTAGGCAGGCCAGAGGTGAAGCCAAAACGCTCGGGCGCACCGCGTGTCATTGTTCGCTCCTTGATGGTTGTTCGCTCCTTGATGGTTCCCCGATCCTAAGTCCTCTGCCATTGGCTCCGCAACAGCCCGCGGCCGCGGTACGTTGCGACCAAATGGCGGACATGTCATTTCAGATGCGCTAAGGTGCAGCCGCAGAGCCTTCGACCACTCGCCGCCACGGAACTCCATGACCACGATCGAAGCGACCGGAGCTTTGGGCTCCGTCCCCGCTGTTGCGCCCCGATCCGGCGTCGTCCGCTTCATCGGCGATGTACGCGCCTATTGGCGGCTGCTGATTCGCGGCGCCGCGCTGCTCATGGTCACGCTCGGCATCTATCGGTTCTGGCTCAATACCGACGTCCGCCGTTTCCTGTGGTCGAACACCGAGGTGGCCGGCCACACCCTGGAATATACCGGCACCGCACGCGAGCTTTTGCTCGGGTTCCTGATCGCGATCGCGATCCTGGTGCCGTTAAACGTCGCGTTCTTCATCCTGATGCTTGTCGTCGGGCTGGCGGAATTCGCGGGCGTGCTCAGCTTTGCGCTGTTGACGCTATTCGGCCACTTCGCAATCTATCGGGCACGGCGCTATCGCCTCACCCGCACGGTCTTTCGCGGGGTGCGCTGTCATCAAACCGGATCGGCTGCGCGCTACGCCATCTGCGCCGGGTTCTGGTGGACCTTGAACATCCTGAGTCTTGGGCTGATGTATCCCCTGATGGCGGCCGCGCTCGAGCGTTTCAAGATGCGCAATACCTATTTCGGCAATCTCGGCGGCCGCTTCGAAGGCTCGGCTGGCAGGCTGTTCCTCCGCGGCTTCCTGATGTGGCTCGTGGTGATCGCACCGCTCATTGCCGGTGTGATGATCAGCCTCACCGCGATCGATTGGGAAGCCTGGCTGGCGGCAGCCAAGGGCGGCAGTGACGCCTTTGAAAACCTGGACACCAACACTTTGGCAGGCGTCGTCGTGCTGGTGGCCGCACTGTTTTGGCCCGTGATCGCAGGCCTTGTGCTTTATCCTGTGTTTCAGGCGATGATCTGGCGCTGGTGGGTTTCCGGGCTTCGTTTCGGCGACGTGAGCATCACGTCCCGGTTACGTACGGGTCAGGTCTATAGGATCTATCTGCGCTTTTTCGGCTATGTGTTTGCGTTCAGCATCGTCGCCGCGATCATGTTGTCCATGCTGTATGGCGTCGTGGCGGGAATCAGCACGCTTTTCGTCAAAGCGACCGATCCAAACGCCGAAGAGATCGGCAGCATCATCGGCGGGGTGGTTGCCCTCGCCAGCTATGTCGTGATGGCGCTCGGCTTCTCCACCATCTATCAAGCAGTGGTGCGGCTCGGACTCTGGCGCTCGATCGCGGAATCGCTCGACATTTCGAATATCTCGGCGCTCGATCACGTTTCGGCAGCGGGAATACCGAGCTCGGCGGTCGGCGAAGGTCTCGCCGACGCGTTGAACATGGGCGGATTGTGAGCGGGTGATGACCACAGTAGGGACCGCTGTATACTTCGACGGCAAGACAAGCGCGCGGCATGACGTGAAGTTCGAGCTCACGCCGGCGGCGCTGAGAGTTCTCTCGCCGGATGGGACGGTGATCGCCGAATGGGGCTATGACGAGATCGAACCGCTGTCTTCGCCCGATCACGTCTTGCGCATCGGAAAAAGGCATAATCCGTCGCTGGAGCGGCTCGAAGTTCACGATCCGCAACTGGCGGCAGCGATCGACGATCTATCGATTCCGGTTGATCGCAGCGGGCTGACGGAGCGCAGCGGCCGCCGCAAGGTGATCGGCTGGAGCATTGCGGCGACGGCATCGCTGTTCATGATGGCGGTGTTCGGCGTGCCGGAGATCGCCAACCGGTTGGCGCCGCTCATGCCCTATGGCTTCGACCGCAAGCTGGGCGAGGCAGTAGACGCCCAGGTTCGCGGCTCGCTCAGTCCCAGCACCGGGTTCGAATGCGGCCAGGCCGAAGCAGAAAAGCCGGGACGCGCGGCATTCGACAAGATGGTCGGCCAATTCGAGCGCGCCGCCGGGCTGCCGTTTCCGTTGCGGGTGGTCGTGATCCGCAAGAGCGACGCCAATGCCTTCGCGCTGCCCGGCGGCTATATCTACGTGCATCAAGGCTTGGTGCAGAAATCCGAGCGGCCTGACGAGCTCGCTGGCGTGATCGCGCACGAGATCGGGCATGTCGCCAACCGGGACGGCACGCGGTCAGCATTGCAGGCGGCCGGACTGTCGTTCCTGTTCGGCATGCTGCTGGGCGATTTCGTCGGCGGCGGCGCCGTGATCCTGGCAACCAATGCAGTCCTGAAGAACAGTTATTCACGCGACGTGGAAGCCGACGCCGATGCTTACGCTGTAAAGCTGATGGCGAAGGTCGGCGGTGATCCGCGCGCGCTTGGCACCATCCTGCAGCGCATCGCAGGCACGCATGCGGGCGTCAGGATCCTGCTCGATCATCCTGAGACAAAGGACCGCGTGACCGCCATCAATCTGATGACGCCGCCAGGGCCGGTGCGGCCGCTGCTCGATCCGAAAGAGTGGGCCGCGCTCCGGCGCGTTTGCGGGCAATTGTAGTCGGTAATGGCACGCCGCCACATCGTTGATGAGCCGACCTCCAAGCTCGCCGTCTGGGCGTGGCGCGTGGGGGTGTTTTCCTTGGCCGCGGCCCTGCTCGCCATCGTTATCGTGCGCGCGGGACTGCTGGAATTCCGGCCGGGGCTGGCAACCTTCGCCGGCGCGCTGGCATTCGCGGTGCTCGCGCTGCTGCTGGCGCTGGCCGCCTTTGTGGTGATCTGGAAGGATGGCCTCGCCGGCATGGGCCATGCGCTCGCGGCAATGGCGCTGTCGTTTGCCCTGTTGGCTTATCCGGTCTATTTCGCGGTCAAGGCTTATCAGCTGCCCTGGATTTACGACATCACCACTGACCCGATCGATCCGCCGCGCTACGAGGCGCTTGCCAAGGTTCGCCCGCGCGACGCCAATCCCGTCGCCTATGCCGGGCTCTATGCCGCCGAGCAACAGCGCGCCGCCTATCCCGACGTCGAGTCGCTCGAGCAGAACGCCTCGCCGGAGGGGGCGTACAACGCGGCGCTCGCGGTCATCAACAAACGGCGCTGGCGCGTCGTCGATGCGCGCGCGCCGCAGGCTGGACGCCGCGACGGTCATATCGAGGCGGTGGCCCGCACGGCAGTCATGGGATTTCGCGACGACGTCGTGGTGCGGGTGCGGCCTGACGGCGACGGCTCGCGCGTCGATGTGCGCTCTTCCTCGCGCCATGGCACCTTCGATTTCGGAGCCAATGCCGCCCGCATCCGCAGCCTGCTCGATGATATCGACGAGGAGATCGGCGATCAGCGGGCGGAGCGGCCCGCGGAATCGCCGGCGCCAAAAAAGACCGCACCGAAAAAAGGCGCTCAGCCGCGGACCAACCGGTAGCGCCCACCGATCGCGGGTGCGCCTTCGGTCGCGACCAGACCACGCGCCACCAGATCTTCCAGATGCGCCAGGACCGAGAGCCCCGCCGCCTTGGCCAGCCGCGGATCGAGGCCGATATAGATGGCGCGCACCAGCGTCGGGATGTCTGCGTCACCCTTGGCGAGCCGATGCAGGATCGAAGCTTCGCGATCCTGCCGGTGGCGGATATAGGAACGGGCGAAACGCGGCGCATCCTGGATGATGCCGCCATGGCCTGGCAGGTAGACGGTTTCCGGCCGCCGCGCCACCTTCTCCAGCGAAGCCATATAGTCGCTCATGGCGCCGTCGGGCGGCGCCACGACCGATGTCGACCAGCCCATGACGTGATCGCCGGAAAACAGCGCGTTGGCTTCCTTCAGCGCAAAGGCCATGTGATTGGCGGTGTGGCCGGGCGTGGTCAGCGCTTCGACGGTCCAGCCCTCGCCTTCGATAACATCGCCGTCGGCCAGCACCACGTCGGGGTGAAAGTCGCGATCGCCGGCCGCATCGAGCGGGCTCAATTCGCCGATATGCAGCGGCCGCGCCGCACGGTGCGGCCCTTCGGCAAAGGTCTTTGCGCCGGTCGCCGCCTTGATGCGCGCCGCCGCCGGCGAGTGGTCGCGATGGGTATGGGTGACCAGAATATGCGTCACCGTCTCGCCGCGCACCGCATCTAGCAACGCCGCGATATGCGCTTCGTCGAGCGGGCCGGGATCGAGGATCGCCACCTTGCCCTGGCCGATGATGTAGCTGAGCGTGCCCTTGAAGGTGAACGGACCGGGATTGTTGACCAGAATCCGGCGCACGCCGGGGATCGGCCTGTCGACCTGCCCGGGCGGCAGGTCGAAGCTGCGGTCGAAGGGAATGTCGTCGGTCATCGCGTCACGATGCGATCATCGCGGGAACCGCCGCCACCGGATTACAGGCCGCGCGCGGCTTGCGCGCGCTGTAACACCGCGGGCGGAATTTTTGCTGCTTCCGCCACCACCTCTTGCAGCTTCTCGCCCGGCGCCGGATCGAATTCGATCTTGCCTTTTTCGATATCCGCCAGGAATTCGCGGTCCTTCAGCATGGCGTTGAACGCCCCGCGCAGCACCTTCACTCGTTCCGGCGGCATGCCCGGGGGCGCCACGATGGCGCGCCCCATCACCGCACCGCTGGCATAAAGCGCCAGCACCTGCTTGTCCTCGGTGCTCTTGCCGAGCTCCACCACCGCCGGAACGGTCTGCAATTCGGCGTGCCGCCGGTCGTTGAACTGCACGGTGAGATTGACCTTCTTGTCGTCCACCCAGCTCTTTTGCGTGGTCTTTAGCGAATTCCACGAGGTCAGCGCGCCGTCCACCTCGCCGCGCTCTAACGCGATCATGCATTCGGCCGAGCCGGCATAGCCGGCAATGACCTTGAACTTGGTTCCGAGCACATGGTTGAGCACGGTCGGATAGACCGTCGATGCGAGACCCGGGCCGGTGCCGCATACCGGGATCTGCGTCTTGAGCGCGTCCTCGATGCTCTTCACCGGAGAGCTGCGCGCGATCACCTGCACTTCCACATTGGAGGTGACGCGGCCGACCCAGGTGAACTTGGCCGCCTTGTAGCGGACGCCGGGCGTTCCCAGCACCTCTTCCAGCGCCACCGTCTGGGTGATGATACCCATGGCGGTGCCGTCCTTGGGCGCGACCTCGAACAGATAATTGGCCGCCCGCAGGCTGCCGGCGCCGGGCATATTGTTCACCACCACGTTCGGCTCGCCCGGCAGATGCTTGCCGATGTGGCGCGCCACCAGGCGTCCATAGAAGTCATAGCCACCGCCCGGTCCGGTGCCGACATAGACCGTAATCTGCTTACCCTTGAAGTCGACCGTCTGCGCCGCCGCCGGGGCAGTCGCGCCCGCGCTGCAAACGACGCCCGCCAAACAAGCAAACCGCAAAGCCTTGCCCATAGTCGGTCTCCGCGAAGGGGTGGCAACGGCCGGCAAGACCGGCCGTGCGCTACTTTATAGCGGCCGCGGTCAGGAAGGCGAGCACGCGTTCGTTGAATGCGTCCGCATGGTCGATCTGCGGATAATGATGGCCTCCCGCAATCACCGCCAGTTCGGAGCCGGGTATCAGCCGGTGCAACAGCGTCGCACTGTCGAGCGGCGCGCGGCCGGCGACCGAGGTGGCGTCGCCGTCGCCTGCGACAATCAACGTGGGACAAACGAGGCGGCCGAGGCGGTCCCGGCTGTCGAAATCCCCGAGATCGTCCATGATCTCGATATAGTTCGCCGGATCGTTCGCGAGATAGTGCCGCCGATACCACGTCAATACATCGGGATCGGCTTGCGCGAAATCGGCTGGGAAATGGCTGGCCAATTGATGATCGGCGGCGGCGCCCATGCCGTGGCGGCGGATATTATCGTTACGCGCGGCGCGCCGTTGTGCATGGCCTTCGAAAATCTTGGGCGCAGTCGAGACCAGCACCAGCGCGGAGACCACGGCCGGGTGCTGCAAGGCAAAGGCCTGCGCCACGAAGCCGCCGAGGGAGACCCCCATCAATGCGGTGCGCTCGATGCCGAGCGCCCGCAGCAACTCCTCCAGATCGCGCACAAAAGTAGCGACGCCGAGTGGTCCGCTGCCGCGCTCCGATTGCCCAAGCCCGCGAAAGTCGAGGCTGAGCACGCTGAAGTGCCGCGCCAGAGCGGGGACCTGATAGCGCCAGCCCTCGCGGGTGCTGAGCCCGACGCTATGCAACAAAGTGAGATGGGGTCCCTGCCCGCTGCGCTCATAGGCGCAGCGATGTCCATTGACGATGATCTGCAACCTTCACCCCTGCGACTGCGTCCGGCCCTTCGAAAGGCGCGGCAGCAAATGGCCCGCCGCCGGTGGCGCAGTCAATGCCGCTTCGCATCCGTGCTAGTGTGGCGGTAGGCTGCGACATGAGGCCCCGGTGCGGGCGCGCAGCATCTTCACGATAGTCCTCCCATGACCTCCATGAGTGCCCGCCCTGCCGCCAAGATCGTTTTCGCGGCCATGGTCTTTGTCGTGTTGGCGGCCGCGATCCTCAGCCGGCCGGGCAAATGGTTGAGCGATTTCGACCAGTCGTTCTATCTCACCATCGCCTACGATCTCGACCGCCATGGCGTGTTCAGCAACGGCGTGTTCGACACCACCGACAGCAGTCGCGCCGTGCCGCCGCCCGGCATGTTCTTCGGGCCCGGCTATCCCTTGGTCGTGCTCGCCGCCATGAAGATCGACGCACGCTTCGCCGAAGCGGTCGCCTGCATCGTGGAGCGCCGCGAGGGCTGCGAGATCTATGCCCTGCCGGCGTTGCTGCTGCATGCTCTATTTCTCGCGCTCGGTGTGCTGGCGATCGCGCGTTCCGCGCAATTGCTGTTCGACAGCCGGCGGGTGTTCTGGCTGAGCGGCGCGCTGGCGACGGTAAGTCTCCTGCCGTCGCGCGATTTGTTTTCCTTTATCATGACCGAAAGCCTGACATTCTGTCTCTACAGCGTGGCGGCGCTCGGCTTGGTGCTGGCCTGGAAGACGGCGCGCATGCGCGATTTCGCGCTTGCCGGCTGTGCGCTTGGCCTTCTCTGTCTCACCCGCCCCTCCTTCCTGGTGCTGTTGCCGGTCGTCGCGGCATTGAGCGTGCTGCACGGCTACCGTTTCGCCGCGCCGGATAAAAAACGGCCATGGACCCATGCCGCGGTGCTAGTTCTCGGTTTCGCGCTGGTGGTCGGGCCTTGGCTCGTACGCAATGCCGTTTCGGTCGGAAAATTCGGCCTCAGCGAAGAATACGGCGCGGCCACCCTGATCGAGCGCTTCGCATTCGACGACATGACCTGGCGCGAATACCTGCTGGCGTTCCCCTATTGCCTGCCCGGCATCGGTCCGCCGGTCGTCGCGTCCTTGTTCGGCGCCGATGCCATGGATCGTTTCCAATATGACAAGCCCGGCAGCTTCTTTGCGGCCGGCCGCGCCAAGCGCATGGCCATGGTGGAGAAGCACGGCCGCCTCGACCCGATCATCGGCGATGTCTTGCGCGAGGAATTGCGCAGCAACGGCTGGCGCTATATCGTGGTCAGCCTGCCGCTGGCCTGGTGCGGCCTCTGGACGGCGGGACCGTGGAGCCTTGCGCTGGTGCCGCTGTTCGGCTGGGCCTGCCTGCGGGCGCTGCGGCAATCGCAGCCGCTGTTCCTGCTCTATGCCATTCCGCCGCTGGTGATGGTCGGCCTGCATGCCGCGGTAGCCAATCACTATACCCGCTACAATCTGATCCTGATCGGACCCTTTGCCGCCGGCGCGGCGTGGATCATTTGTGGCTGGATTTCGCGCGCGCGTTCGCCATCGCAAGTTCGCGCGCCAGCGCCGTGATCAGCTCCATCTGCATGCGCAGCTTGAGATGCAGGTTCAGCAGCACGATCAGGCTGATCCCCACCCACACATAAAGGATGAGATCGACTCCACGGCCGATACCCACCAGCTCCGCCAGCCGCGTGGCGTGGGACGGAAACCAGACGAAATAGAGTCCGGCCAGTGCCGCGAATAGCGACAGAATTCCGATCACCGGAGCACGTTTCGATTCGTTCCAGGCGTAGAGAAGAATGATCGTCAGCAGTGCGGTGAGGATGAGTTGCGCGATCATCGGTGCAGCCTCCGTGCCAAAAGATCGACCAGGATCGTCAGCGAGTCGGTGAGTTTCTGTCCCTTGGCGAGCGAATAGGCGCTGTATTCGATGGTCACCGGCGCCTCGACGAATTTAAGTCCGCTGCGGGCGATCTGGTGGAGGACTTCCGAGGCGTGCGCCATGCGGTTCTGCCGCAGCTTGATCCGGCTGGCGCCGCGCCGGGTCATCGCCCGAAATCCGTTATGGGTGTCGGTGATCGCCAGGCCGGTGGTGAGCCGCGTGAACCAGGTTGCGGCCTTGAGCACCAGCCGGCGCGACGGCGGCATATCGACAGCCTGGCCGCGGAAGCGGCTGCCAAGCGCGAAATCGGCGCCGTTCTCCGTCAAGGCGTCGATCAGGTTGGGAATGTCCGCTGCTCGATGCTGGCCGTCCGCGTCGAAGGTCACCACGAAGTCGGCGCCTTCCGACAGCGCGCGCTCGATCCCGGTCTGCAAGGCCGCGCCCTGTCCGAGATTGATCGGGTGCTTGACCACCGCGGCGCCGGCGCCCGCTGCGGCCTCGGCGGTGCCATCGGCCGATCCGTCGTCCACCACCACGACGTGGTAGCCGAAGCGCGTGAGACCGGCGACCACGCCCGCGATCACCGCCGCCTCGTTATATGCGGCCACCACCACCCAGATGCGTTTGGCGGTCTCTGGATTCATCACTCAACCGGCGACCAGCAGAAGCCCGGCAAAAATCACACAGATGCCGATGACCAGCCGGGTGGTCACCGGTTCCGCGAACATCAGGCCACCGAGCAGCGGCGTCAATGCAAAAGCGACCGCGACGAACGGATAGGCGCGTGACAGCGGCGTGAAACTCAGGATCCACACCCACAGCACCGCCAGCACGCCATAGAGCAGCAGCGCCGCCACGAAAAATCCGTTGGACAACATGCCGAGCATCCGCTCGCCAAGCGGAGCGTCGGCCGCGCCGCGCATGGCCGCCAGCTTGAACAGAATCTGGCCGCCCGCCATGCCGCCGGCATAGGCCACCAGCATGGCGATCTGGCCGAGAGACAGGCGGTCGTTCATTGCGTCCCGTTCTTGCGCAACACCACGCGCATGGTGTCGTACAGATTGACCGGCAGGCCGAGCCGGCTGCTGCCAGACGGTCCCGCGCGAATGCCGAACATGCGGCCGAGCTGAAAGGTGATGAGCGACAGCGGCACCGATTTCCATGGGTGATCTATCGACTCCAGACGCAGCCCCAGCGATGGCGCCATCCGCCGCATGCTCTCAGGCGTAAAGAACCACAGATGCTGTGGCGGTGTCATCAACCGCCAGTGTCCGCCGGCGAGCCGCGCATAGAGCGAGGCGAAATCCCCGGTGGTGATCAGCATGATCCCGCCCGAGTTGAGCGAGCGGGCGCACAACGCCAGCGTCTCGGCGGGATCCGGCAGATGCTCGACCACATCGAGCAGCACGATGACATCCATCGGCCCAAGCTGCGCCAGATTGCTTTCGTCGGCGACGCCGGAGAGCACGTGCAGGCCTTGTCGCCGGGCATGCGCTGCAGCGTCTTCCGCCAGCTCGACGCCCGCCACTTCGAAATGCTGCTTGGCCTCCTGCAGAAAGAAACCGTAGGCACAGCCGACATCGAGCAGCCGTCCTGCTTTCCGGTACTGCAGGATAAAGTCGACCATGTGCGCAAAGTGGCGGCGCAGCACCGGCTCGGTGCCGAGATAGTCGGCGTATCCGTCGGCCTGGCCGCCGGAGAAATAGTCGCCGGTGTAATAGGTGCTCGGATCAAAACCGGCGGTGCCGGCATCCGCGCGCCCGAGGCCGCATGCGGTGCATTGCAAGATATCGCAACCATTTTTGGAATAGAGGAAGCGATGCGCTGTCGTCCCAACGCAGGCCGGACAAAAAAGCTGCCGCGCGGCCGCGCCGCCAGAGCCTTCATGGCTCATCGGTCAACCCCCGCCCCGCCCCCAGGGCTCTACGGCACTATTTGTGCAGAGACATAAGCCTTGTATCAAGTGCCTGGAAACTGGTCGGAGTGGCAGGATTTGAACCTGCGACCCCCACGTCCCGAACGTGGTGCGCTACCAGACTGCGCTACACTCCGACTGAAGTCCGGTCTTATAACGACGGCGCTGCGGTGCCGCAAGCATGGAGCAGGAATGACCGATGAACACGCCACGCGTGTAGTGAGTTCCAATGCGGATGCGGTTAATGCCGCCGTGCGCTGCCTTGCTGCGGGCGGGCTGGTAGCGTTTCCGACTGAAACCGTCTATGGCCTCGGCGCCAATGCGGCTGATGCCAGTGCCGTCGCGCGGCTCTATGACGCCAAGGGCCGGCCGTCGTTCAATCCGCTGATCTGTCATGTCGCCGACATCGCCGCCGCGCGCCGGCTCGGCCACTTTGACGACGCTGCCGAACGGCTGGCCGTCGCGTTCTGGCCGGGACCGCTCACTCTGGTGCTGCAAAAACAGGCAGGTTGCACGGTCGCCGAACTCGCCACCGCCGGCCTCGACACCATTGCGCTACGGGTGCCGGCGCACCCGGTGGCGCGTGAGATTCTCGCGGCGTTCGGTGAGCCGGTGGTGGCACCGTCGGCCAACCGCTCCGGCCATGTCTCGCCAACCACCGCGCAGCACGTGCTGGCCGATCTGGGCGGCCGCATCGATCTGATCGTGGACGGCGGGCCGGCGCCAATCGGCGTGGAATCCACCATTGTCGCCTGCCTCGACCAGACGCTGCTGCTGCGGCCCGGCGGCATCTCCCGCGCCGATATCGAAAAAGTGCACGGACGCGCGCTGCCGGAAGCGCCACAGAGCGCTGAAGACGACGCGCCGCTGGCGCCGGGACAGCTCGCCTCCCACTATGCACCGCGCGCGCGGTTGCGCCTCGACGCGCCGGGCGCAAATGCCGGCGAGGCGCTGCTCGCCTTCGGGCCGGTTTTGCCCCCTGATGCCGCGCGTGCCGCGCGTATCTTGAATCTGTCGGCCAGCGGCGATCTGATCGAGGCCGCCGCCCATCTGTTCTCCCATCTGCGCGCGCTCGATAGTGCCGGGGTGTCGGCCATCGCTGTGATGCCGGTGCCCCACCACGGCCTCGGCGAGGCCATCAACGATCGCCTGCAGCGGGCGGCGGCGCCGCGGCCGCGCTAAGATCACCCCCCATGACCGACGCCCCACTCGCGCCCGACCGGCTCGCCCGCTTCGCCGCCATCGTCGGCGCCAAAAACGCGCTCACCGATCCCGCCAACGTGGCACCTTATCTCACCGAGGAGCGCGGGCTCTATCAAGGCCGCTCTCCGCTGGTGCTGCGGCCGGGCTCCACTGCCGAGGTCGTAGCGATCTTGAAGCTCGCCAACGACACCGGCAGCGCGATCGTGCCGCAGGGCGGCAATACCGGCCTGGTCGGCGGCCAGACCCCGCATGCCGGCGAGATCGTGCTGTCGCTGCGCCGCCTCGACCGCATCCGCGAAATCGATGCTACCTCCAACACCATGACGTGCGAGGCCGGCGTGGTGCTGGCCAAGGCGCAGACCGCAGCAGCCGATGCCGGGCGGCTGTTCCCGCTCTCGCTCGGCGCCGAGGGCAGTTGCACCATCGGCGGCAATCTTTCGACCAATGCCGGCGGCACCGCTGCGCTGGCCTACGGCGTAGCGCGCGAACTGGTGCTCGGCCTCGAAGTGGTGCTGGCCGACGGCCGCCTCTGGCAGGGCCTGTCGAAGCTCAAGAAGGACAATACCGGATACGACCTGGTGCACCTGTTCGTCGGCGCCGAAGGCACGCTCGGCGTCATCACCGCCGCGGTGCTGAAACTGTTTCCGCGCCCGCGCTCGGTGGAGACCGCCTTTGTCGGCTTGAACTCGCCGGAGGCCGCGCTCGGCCTGTACCGGCTCGCCAGCGAGCGCGCCGGCGGCACGGTGACCAGCTTCGAGATCATCGGCCGCACTGCCGTCGAGTTCTGCGTACGCCATGGCAACGCTGTGCGCAATCCGCTGGGCCTGCCGCATGATTGGTACGTGTTGATGGAATTGTCATCACAGGCGCGCGAGGGGCTGCGCGCCACGCTGGAAGAGGTGTTGTCCGCCGGCGCCGAGCAAGGATTGGTCGAGGACGCCACCATTGCCGCGAGCCTCGATCAGGCGAAGGCGTTCTGGCATCTGCGCCACATCATCCCCGACGCGCAGAAGCCGGAGGGCGGCTCGATCAAGCACGATGTCTCGGTGCCGGTCGCCGCGGTGCCGGATTTCATCGCGCAGGCGACGGCAGCGGTGGAAAAGCTCATTCCGGGCTGCCGCCCCTGCCCGTTCGGGCATCTCGGCGACGGCAATGTGCATTTCAATGTCAGCCAGCCAGTCGGCGCCGACGCCAAGGACTTCATCGCGCGCTGGGCGGAGATGAATGACGCAGTGCATGCGGTGGTCGCCAAGTTCGGCGGCTCGATCTCGGCCGAGCACGGCATCGGATTCATGAAGCGCGATTTGCTGCCACGGGTGAAAGATCCGGTCGCGCTCGAGCTCATGCGCACGCTCAAGCGCTCGCTCGACCCCAAGGGTATTCTGAATCCCGGGAAGGTTATTTGAAGTGCGTGCACCGCAGCTTCGACTCTCATGGTGAGGAGCGTCGCCATAGCAGGCGCAGCCTGC
>JBKKAF010000198.1:0-9324 GCA_046714775.1 Xanthobacteraceae bacterium
ACGCCGACGGCCTGCTAGCCACTTGCCTGCAGCATGAGATCGATCATCTCAACGGCGTGCTGTTCATCGACCATATCTCCAAGCTCAAGCGCGCCCGCGTCATCAAGAAATTCACCAAGGTGGCCAAGCGCGCGGCAGAGTAGCAGCGACCCTTCTCCGCGGTATATTTTAACAGCTTGACCGCGCCGCCGTTTCCGGGCGTGTCGCTACAGCCGGAACCGTTGCACACCCACATGCCCCTTCGCCTGATCTTCATGGGCACCCCGGACTTTGCGGTGCCGCCACTGCTTGAGATCGCCGGGGCGGGGCACCGGATCGTGGCGGCCTATACGCGGGCGCCCAAGCCGGCCGGCCGCGGCCTGGCGGTCGAGCCCACGCCGGTCGCGCGCGAGGCCGGGCGCCTGGGCATTCCCGTGTTCACGCCCGCCACGCTCAAGGGGGCGGACGCCGAGATCGCGATGCGCGCGCACAATGCCGACGCCGCCGTGGTGGTGGCCTACGGGCTCATTCTGCCGAAAACCATTCTCGACGCCCCCCGGCTGGGCGCGTTCAACCTGCACGCCTCGCTGTTGCCGCGCTGGCGCGGCGCCGCCCCGATCAACCGCGCGATCATGGCGGGCGACGGGTCGACCGGCGTGATGGTGATGAAGATGGACGAGGGCCTCGACACCGGCCCGGTCGCCCTGGCCGAACGCGTGCCGATCGCAGCCGACGCCACCGCCGGCGACCTGCACGATGAGCTGGCGCGCCGCGGCGGCGGCTTGCTGGTGCAAGCGCTCGCGGCGCTGGAGCGCGGCTCGCTCACGCTCACCCCGCAGGCGGCGGCAGGCGTCACCTACGCCGGCAAGATCGACAAGAGCGAGACCCGCATCGTGTGGGCGAAGCCGTGGCAGGAGGTGCACAACCACATCCGCGGCCTGTCACCGTTTCCGGGCGCCTGGTTCGAATTCAAAAGCGACAACGAGTTGGTGCGCGCCAAGGTGCTGCGCAGCACCCGGGGTGAGGGCGCGGGCACGCCGGGGCAGGTGCTCGATGATCGCCTGACAATTGCCTGCGGCGAGGGCGCCGTACGCATTCTGCAATTGCAGCGCGCCGGGCGGCAGGCGATGACGGCGGAGGATTTCCTGCGCGGCACGCCGATCGCTGCCGGCACGCACGTGGAATGACGCCATCATGCCCCGCTACAAGCTCCTGATCGAATATGACGGCGCGCCGTTCGTCGGCTGGCAGCTGCAGGACGCCGGCCTGTCGGTGCAGGGCGTGCTGTCGGGGGCGATCGAGGCCTTTTGCGGCGAGCGGGTAAGCGTCAATGGGGCAGGGCGCACCGATGCCGGCGTGCATGCGCTCGGGCAGGTCGGCCATGTCGATCTGACGCGCGATTGGGACACCGACACCGTGCGCGACGCCTTGACCGCGCAATTGCGCCCGCATCCGGTGGCGGTGCTGGCGGTCGAACGGGTACCGGACACGTTCGACGCGCGCTTCTCCGCAGTGAAGCGGCATTACCTCTACCGTATCGTCAACCGCCGCCCGGATCTCACGCTGACGCGCGGGCGCGCATGGCGCGTGCCGCGCCCGCTCGATCACCGCGCCATGCATGCGGCCGCACAACGCCTCCTCGGCAAGCACGACTTCACTACCTTCCGCGCCGCCGAATGCCAGGCCAAGTCGCCGTTGAAGACGCTCGATCAGCTCGACGTGGTGCGCGAGGGCGACGACATCCGCGTCGCCGCCGCGGCGCGTTCGTTCCTGCACACCCAGGTGCGCTCCATGGTGGGCGCGCTGGTCTATGTCGGCGACGGGCGCTGGAGCGCGGACGATCTGAGCGCGGCGCTTATGGCGCGCGACCGCACCGCCTGCGCCACCGTGGCGCCGCCGGACGGGCTTTATCTGGTGCGGGTGGACTATTGAGCGCGTTCGATCAGCCGAAATAGCGGTCGAGCACCGTGCGGTAGACCGCGGTCAGCCTGGTCAGATCGTCCACCGGCGTGCGCTCGTCCACCTGATGCATGGTCTGGCCGACCAGGCCCAGTTCGAGCACTGGGCAATAATTCTTGATGAAGCGGGCGTCGGACGTGCCGCCGGTGGTCGACAGCTTGGGCTCGTTGCCGGTCACTTCCTTGATCGCGCCCACCACGAGATCGAGGAACGGCCCGGGCTCGACCAGAAACGAATCGGCGTTCGACGGCTCCCAGTCGATGTGCCAGCGCGCCCGCCCGCCCGCGGTTTGCTCCGCACGCTGCTCGATCAGCATCTTCAGCGAGGTCTGGCTGTGGCAATCGTTGAAGCGGATATTGAAACGCGCCCGCGCCTCGCCCGGAATCAGATTGACGGTGTCGTTGCCGACGTCGACCGAGATGAATTCCAGATTGGACGGACCGAAATGCGCGCTGCCCTCGTCGAGCGGAGTCGCCGTAAGTGCGCCGATCAGGTTGACCAGAGCGGGAATCGGATTGTCGGCGAGCTGCGGATAGGCGACATGGCCCTGCCGTCCGGTGACGACGAGCGTGCCATTGAGCGAGCCGCGGCGGCCGACCTTGAGCGTGTCGCCGATTGCGGCGGCGCTGCTCGGTTCGCCCAGCAGGCAATGATCGAAACTCTCGCCGCGGTCCGCCGCCCATTGCAGCAGCTTCACCGTGCCGTTGACCGCCACGCCTTCCTCGTCGCCGGTGATCAGGAACGAGATCGAGCCCTTGGGCTTACCGCCGCGGGCGGCCAGATGGTCGAGGCTTGCCGCCATGGCGCAGGCAATGGCGCCCTTCATGTCGACCGCGCCGCGTCCGTAGAGCGTAGCGCCGGCGACCTCGCCGCCGAACGGCAGGTGGCTCCATTTCGCCTCCTCGCCCGGCGGCACCACGTCGGTGTGGCCGGCGAAGACGAAATTAGGCGCGGTCGTGCCGATGCGCGCATAGAGATTGTCCACCGGAGCTGCACCCGGCTCGGCGAAGGTCACCCGGTGGGTGGCAAAGCCGGCCCCTTGCAGTGCGCGCTCGATCACGCCCAGCGCGCCGCCGTCCGCCGGGGTCACCGACCGGCAGCGCAGCAGATCGCGGGCAAGGGCAAGCGGGTCGGCAGGCATGGCAGAGGGCTCTCTTGTTTGAGCATGGTCTTTTCCGAAAACCGGTTCCCACTTTTCGGGATCATGCTCTACGCGCCAAGCTGCGTCGCCAGCAGATTGTTCTGGTTGCGCACCCAGCCCGGAATGAGGAACGCGTCGACCAGCACCCAAAAGATGGTGATCAGCAGTCCGATGACGGTGATCGACAGAATGAGCTGGGCGACCGCGACGCCGGTGCGGCCGAGGTAAAAATTGTGCCCGCCGAACAGTCCGAGAAAAAACCAGAGCAGATAAGCCACCACCGCGGTCTTCTTGTTGGCCTCGAACAGCATCATGGCCCGCGCATCGCGCGAGAGGCCATCCTGTTGCAGGCTCGCCGGGCGCATGCCCGGGGGAAGTTCGCTTTGCATGATGGTTCCTTCGCTTCCGGGCTGCGCTGGCATTCCGGCATTATGGAGCGGGAAGCGGGGCCGCTCAATCCCGCAGCAGCTCGTTGATCGAGGTCTTGGCGCGGGTCTTTTCGTCGACGCGCTTGACGATCACCGCGCAATAAAGGCTGGGGCCTGCCGTGCCGTCTTGCATCGGCTTGCCGGGCAGCGAACCGGGCACCACCACCGAATAGGGCGGCACTTCGCCCTGGAAACTCTCACCGCTGGCGCGGTCGACGATCTTGGTGGAGGCGCCGATGAAGACGCCCATCGACAGCACCGCGCCGGTGCGCACGATCACGCCTTCCGCCACTTCGGAGCGCGCGCCGATGAAGCAATTGTCCTCGATGATCACCGGCCCGGCCTGCAGCGGCTCCAACACGCCGCCGATGCCGGCGCCGCCGGAGATGTGGCAGTTCTTGCCGATCTGCGCGCAGGAACCGACGGTGGCCCAGGTGTCGATCATGGTCCCCTGATCGACATAGGCGCCGAGATTGACGAACGACGGCATCAGGATCACGCCCGGCGCGATATAGGCTGAGCGGCGTACGATCGCGCCCGGCACGGCGCGAAAGCCGGCCGCGCGGAAGCGGTTGTCGTCCCAGCCGGCGAATTTCGACGGCACCTTGTCCCACCAGGCTGCGCCGCCCGCTCCGCCCGGGATCGCCGTCATGTCGTTCAAGCGGAACGACAGCAGCACGGCTTTCTTGAGCCACTGGTTGACCCGCCAGGCGCCGTCGGCCTGCTTCTCGGCGACGCGCACGGCGCCGCGGTCGAGCAGATCGAGCGCCTCGTCGACGGCGTCGCGTACCGGACCTTTGGTGGTCGGGCCGCTGCCGTCGCGCGCCTCGAAGGCGTCGTCGATGGTGCGGGCGAGATCGCTATCGGACATGCGAATTCCTATGGACTTCCTGCGCGGTTGCCGCTGTGTCGCGGACCGTCCCGATTATGTCAACTGGTGGACCGGCTGGGATCGTGGGATAAACTTAGCCCTGAGAGGGCCATCGCGGCCTGCGCGCGGGGAGGACGACTTGCATTCGCTTTGGATGGCATTGCCGCGGCTGGCGGCCGCTCTGCTGTTTGCTGTTGGACTTGTGAGCCTCGGCGGCGATCCGGCGCTGGCGCACCATCCGATGGGCGGCGTGACGCCGGCCAATTTCATCCATGGATTGCTGTCCGGGCTCGGCCATCCGATCCTCGGCCTCGATCATTTCGCTGCCCTGGTGGCCGCCGGCTGCCTCGCCGCCACCCAGCCGCGCGGCGCGCTGGTTGCGGCCCTGTATGTGCTCGCGATGCTGGCCGGCGCCGCCGCCCATGTGCAGGCGCTGAGCCTTCCCGCCGGCGAAGTTCTGGTGGCGCTATCGCTGCTCGCGCTCGGAGCGTTCCTGGTGCTGGCGCGGCCGAATTTCGTCGTCGCCGCGCTGCTGTTCGGATGTGCCGGGATCGTGCACGGTCACGCACTCGGCGAAGCCATCACCGGCGCCGAACCGACGCCGCTTTATGCCTATTTCGCCGGGCTCGCGCTCATCCATTGCGCGCTCATTGTCGGCATCGTGCTGATGGTGCAGCAATTGGTGTCGCGGCAGTGGCTGGAAGCCGCGCGCGTGCAACTGGTCGGCGCCGCCGTGATCGGGATCGGTCTTGCCGGCATTGCGCAGCAATTGCTGCCCGCGGCGTAGCGACCCGCCGCCCTGCGACCGTAGGGCGCGTTACCGGCAGCAACGCGACCGGAGAAATCCCACCAGATCGTCGGTCATGTGATCGACATGCGGGGCGTCGCGCCCTTCCAGCTCCCAGTCCTCGCGGAACACCTCACGGGTGTTTTCCGGCACCACCAGCACCGTGGTCATGCCGAGCGCGTACGGCACCGCCAGGTTGCGTGCCAGATCCTCGAACATCGCGGCCTTGCCGGCGTCGACGCCATGCGCGGCCAGAAAGCGTTGATAGGTGGGCGGCGATGGCTTCGGCTCAAGCTCGGCGGCGACGATGTCGAACACGTCCTCGAAATGGCGGTCGAGCCCGAGCCGCGCCAGCACCGCATCGGCATGGCGGCGCGTGCCGTTGGTGAGAATGAGCTTGCGCCCGGGCAGCTTGTCGATCGCCGCCCCGAGCGCCGGATTGGGCTCGAGCGGCGAGTGGTCGACCTGGTGCACGAAATCGAGGAAGTCGTCGGGCGCCATCCCGTGCTCGGTCATCATCCCGCGCATGGAAGTGCCGTAGCGCTTGTAATAATCCTTCTGCAGGCGAAACGCCTCCTCATGGGTGATCTTGAGGAAATCCGCGATGTAGTCGCGGATGCGCCGGTCCACCTGCCCCCACAGATTGACGTGATGCGGATAGAGCGTGTTGTCGAGATCGAACACCCAGGTCTCGACATGGCCGAACGCGCGCGGGGCAGGGTGTGCAGAGGTCATGCGTCGACGGTGTTTGGCTGACCCTGCCTCATCCCACTAGCGGGCGAGGAATTGAAGGCTCACATGCTGGCGGCGGCGGCCGATTCGCGCGCGGGGGCGACCGGCATCACCATCCGCTGATTGTCCAACGCCTCGATGCGGCGGTCGATTTCCGCGATCACACGCTGGGCGAACGGGCCGAGATGCATGTAGAACGCCATCAGCATGACGATGTAGCGCAACGCTGCTGGATTGGTCTTGGCGCAATTGACGAAGGTCTGCCAGAACGCGTCCCGCGTTCCCGGCACCGCATTGATGATGCGGTGCACGGTCTCGATGGAGCCGAGGCGGGCGCGCACGTCGCCCTCGTGAAGATCGCGGCGGCGGCCGGAGCGGTCGAGCGCGGCGGCCAGGCGATTGAGCCGTCCGGCATAAGCCACGGGATTGAATACCCGCTCGAGAATATGCTTGTAGTCGGTGAGGATGTCGCGCAGGGGGCGCTTGGGATCGAAATTGATCCCGAGCGTGCACTGATCGCCCGCCTTGTCCTCGCGCATGACGTCGTGGCCCTCATGCAGCCGTCCTTCCTTGTCGAGGCGGCGCGTGAGCTGGGTGTTGGGCAAGGCATAGAGCAAGCCGACCATGCACACCGGGATGGCGCACTCCTCGATGAAGTCGGCCATGGCGTCGGCAATGGATAATTTCTCGGTATCGAAGCCCACGATGAAGCCGCCGGTGACGAACATGCCGTGTTGGTAGATCTTGTGAACGCTTTGGGAAATGTTGCGCCGCGTATTCTGCTTCTTCTTCATCGCGACGAGCGTCTCCGGATCGGGGCTCTCGATGCCGACGAAGATGCCGAAGAAATTCGCTTCCTTCATCAATTTCAGAAGCTCGTCATCGTCGGCCAGGTTGATCGACGCTTCGGTCGAGAACTCGAACGGGTAATCGCGCGCTTCGAGCCATTTCTTCAGCTCCGGCAGGAACGCCTTGAGCGCTTTCTTGTTGCCGATCAGATTGTCGTCGACGAAATCGACGTGGCCGCGGTATCCGAGCTTGTAGAGATATTCGAGCTCGCCCAGGATCTGCGGCGTCGTCTTGGTGCGCGGCACGCGGCCGTAGAGCTCGATGATGTCGCAGAACTCGCAGGTGAACGGACAGCCGCGCGAATATTGCACGCAAATGTAGAGATATTGATCGTGCTTGAGCAGGTCGTAGCGCGGCATCGGCGTCTTGGTCACGTCGATCGTGAACTTCTCGGCCCTGAACACGCCGGACCGTTCGCCGCGCTCCCATGCGGCGACGAATTCCGCGATGATGTCTTCCGCCTCGCCCAGCACCTGGAAGTCGGCCGTGGCGTAGAGATGCGGGCTTGAGGTGACGTCCGGTCCGCCGACCATCACCGGCTTGCCGTGTTCATGACAGAGGTCGATCAGGTGCATGCAGTCGGGCTGCTGATTGAGCATGCCGCCGGTCATCACCAGGTCGGCCCAATCGATATCGGCTTCGTCGAACTCCTCGGTGTTGCGGTTGACGAGCTTGAACTCCCAGTCTTGCGGGAGCATGGCCGCGACGGTGATCAGGCCGAGCGGGGCGGCCGGATAGCGGGCGCCGACAAGCTTGCACGCTTCCGCGTAGTTCCAGAACGAATTCGGAACAAACCTCGGATAAATCAAAAGAATTCGGCACGGACGGGCAGTCATTACGCGGTCAGCCCCTTGCTACTGCACCCTGTCATACTCTGTTTGAGTGACTCAAGTAAGGCGCGGGCGCCCGCCATGGGTCCTATCCTTGGAACCCGTACGGTTCGTGCAGCGCCGATCACTACCGGTGCACCAGGGTGCCGGCGCCATGGTCGGTCAAGAGTTCCAGCAGCACTGCGTGCGGCACCTTGCCGTCCAGGATAACCACGCCCTCGACACCCTGCTCGATGGCGTAGATGCAGGTCTCCACCTTGGGGATCATGCCGCCGGAAATCGTGCCGTCGGCAATCAGCTTCCGCGCGTCGTCAAGCGACAGCTCGCTGATCAGCCGCTTCGACTTGTCGAGCACGCCCGGCACGTCGGTCAGGATCAGCAGGCGCTTGGCTTTCAGCGCGCCGGCGATCGCGCC
Organism: Xanthobacteraceae bacterium; assembly: GCA_046714775.1. Classification (GTDB taxonomy): domain Bacteria; phylum Pseudomonadota; class Alphaproteobacteria; order Rhizobiales; family Xanthobacteraceae; genus VAZQ01. The sequence continues at coordinate 7,992 of JBKKAF010000198.1, forward strand.
GGCGAAGGTATCGGCGTTGACGTTGTAGGTGCCGCCCTCGGCCGAGGTGGCGAGCGGCGCCAGCACCGGGATGAGATCACGGCCGAGGATCTGGGTCAGGACCGTTGTGTCGACCTTGTCCGGCTCGCCGACGTAACCGAGGTCCACCATCTGCTCGATCTTGGAATCGGGATCGACCACCGTGCGGGTCGCCTTGCGGGCGACCACCATGTTGCCGTCCTTGCCGCACAATCCGATGGCCTTGCCGCCGGCCTCGTTGATGTAGCCGACGATCTGCTTGTTGATCGAGCCGGCCAGCACCATCTCGACGATTTCGATGGTGGCGGCGTCGGTGATGCGCAGGCCACCGGCGAACTCGGACTTGATCCCGAGCCGCTGCAGCATCTCGCCGATCTGCGGCCCGCCGCCATGCACCACCACCGGGTTGATGGCGGTCTGTTCCATCAGCACGATGTCGCGAGCAAAATTGCGCGCGGTTTCCTCCTCGCCCATGGCGTGGCCGCCGTATTTCACCACGACGATCTCCTCGTCGTAGCGCTGCATATGCGGCAGCGCCTCCGAGAGGACGCGGGCGATGTCGTGGGCGGTGACGGTCATGCGGTCTTCCTCGCTGCGGCGCAGTTCTAACGGGCGCGGGGAAAGCGCGAAAGGGCCAATCGCCCTCAGCGCAGGGAGGAAATGCCGTGCGCGGCCATCAAGGCTTCGCCCATGCGGGCGAGCCGGCTCGACGGGCCGTCCGGTCCAAGGCTCTGCGCACAGACCCGGGCGCCTTCGAGCAGCAAGAACAGTTCGTCGGCCAGCATTTCAGGCTCGTCGCCACCGGCGGCGCTGCAAAGCGCACTCAGGCGCTCGCGCTGGTGGTTCTTATGCTCCTCGATCACCTTGCGTGCCGGATGCTCCTTGTCCGGGAGTTCGACCGCCGCATTGGCCAGCGCGCAGCCGCGTTCGTCGTGTCGGGTGACGGCTTGCCCCATGCTGTCGAGCCAGGCGCGCAACTGCGCCCGCGCATCGCCGGGATGGGCGGCGGTGAGCTTGTCCCAGAAGGTGTCGGCCTCGGCCGCCAGCCGGCGCAGATATTCCGCCACCAACTCGTCCTTGGAGCCGAAGTGGCGATAGAGCGTCATCTTGTTGGTCCCAGCGGCCTCGGCGATCGAGTCGACCCCAATCACCCGGATTCCATGGCGATAAAAAAGATCGCTGGCGACCGCAAGAATCCGTTCGCGGGGCGGAATTTTGCTGCTGGCTGAGGGAGTTAGGATCATGTCGTCGATGCTTCTCACGTATGGGCTTGACACGGGTGTTACCGGTCAGTACCTATATAAGTGGTGTTACC
>JBKKAF010000199.1:0-10538 GCA_046714775.1 Xanthobacteraceae bacterium
CTATGGCGAGCCGGGGGAGGGGGTTCACACCCTATCGATGCACCGCAACCCCCTCACCCCACCCTCCCCCCCAATCGAAGTCGGATATATCCGACTTCGATCACCTATTAGCGCCGAACTCGGGTAACCCGAGTTCGGTTGGGGGAGGGTAAGCAATCTCAGCTCGATAGCGCGGCGCTTAGCGTCTTTATATTGTGCCGCATCATGTCGATGTAAGTGGGGGCGGCGCCCTTGTCGTCGGTGAGCGCGTCGGAATACAGCGTGCCGCCGACCCGCGCCCCGGTTTCGTCGGCGATCCGCTTGATCAGCCGCGGGTCGCGGATGTTTTCGAGAAAGACCGCAGGAATTTTCTGCCGCTTGATCTGGGTGATGATGCGGGCGAGGTCGCGGGCGGAAGGCTCCGACTCGGTTGAGACCCCCTGCGGCGCGATGAAATCGATGCCATAGGCCTGCGTGAAATAGCCGAAGGCGTCGTGGCTGGTGATGATCCGGCGCCGGTCGGCGGGGATGGCGGCGACCGCGGCCCTTACCTCCTGGTCGAGTCCATCGAGCTTGGCCAGATAGGCCGCGGCATTCGCTTCATAGACGGATTTGCCGGCCGGATCGGCGGCGATCAAGGCGTCGCGGATATTTCCCACATAAACCTTGGCATTGGCCACGGACTGCCAGGCATGGGGATCCGCATTGTCGTGGCTGTGCCCCTGCCCGCCCGCCTGTTTGCGCGGCTGGATGCCTTTGGTGGCAACCACCAGCGCGGCGCGCGTGCCGGACGCCTTCACCAGCCGGCTCATCCAGCCCTCGAAACCAAGGCCATTGGTAACGACGATCCTGGCGTCCGCCGCCTTCTTGGCGTCGGCGGGCGCCGGGGCATGGACATGGGCGTCGCTGTTGGGGCCGACCAAGGCCGTGACCTCGACGCGGTCGCCGCCGACATGCTTTGCGAAATCGGCCAGGATCGAGAAGCTCGCCAGCAGCTTCAGCTTGTCTTGTACTTTGTCTTGGACTCTTTCTTGCGCCGCCGCCGGTGCGGCAAGCGCAACGCTCGCGAGGCTTACAGCGATGACAAGCACACGTCGTCGATTGACCATGGCCGTCTCCCTAGGCTTCCAGATGGCGTTGCGGCAGCGCCTGCCGCACCAGCCCGCCGACGCGACCGAACAACAGCGACAACACATAGAGCGCGCCGGCGACGAGAATAATGGCGGGGCCGGACGGCACGCCGCTGTGGAACGAGATCAGCAGGCCGGCATAGCCCGCCATCACCGCGCTGCCCGCCGCGATCAGGACCATCAGCGTCACGTCGCGCGCCCAGAACCGCCCGATCGCCGCTGGCAGCATCATGATGCCGACTGCGAGCAGCGTGCCGAGCGCATGAAAGCCGGAGACCAGGTTCACCACCACCAGCGCGAGGAAGGCGAGATGCGCCGGCCCGCCGGCGCGGCTGACCGAGCGCAGAAAGCCGGGATCGACGCATTCGATCACCAGCGGGCGGTAAATCAGCGCCAGCACCACCAGCGTGATGGTGGCGTTGCCGGCGATCAGCAGCAGGGTCTGGTTGTCGAGCGCCAGCACCGATCCGAACAGCACGTGCAACAGATCGATATTGGTGCCCTTGAGCGAAACGATGGTGACGCCGAGCGCGAGCGACAGCAGATAAAAAGTCGCGAGCGCGGCGTCCTCCTTCAGTTCGGTCATGCGCGCAACCAGCCCGGTCAGGAGCGCGACCACGCAGCCGGCGATCAAACCGCCGACGGTCATGGCGAACAGATTGAGGCCGGACACCAAAAATCCGATGGCGGCGCCCGGCAGGATGGCGTGCGCCATGGCGTCGCCGACGAGGCTCATGCGCCGCAGCATCAGGAACACGCCGATCGGTCCGGCGCCGAGCGCCAGCGCGCTGGTGCCGGCGAGCGCGCGGCGCATGAACTCGAACTCGGCGAACGGCCCGATCAACGTGTCGTAGAGCATGCGCTATGTTCTCACGCGCTGTTCTTGTTCACCTCTCCCCGTGGGGGAGAGGTCGGCGCCGAAGGCGCCGGGTGAGGGGGATCGGGCAGAACGGTCGGACAGAACCCCCTCACCCCAACCCTCTCCAGTCGAAGTCGGATGTATCCGACTTCGACATTGATAATGCAGAACTCGGGTAAACCCGAGTTCTGATGGGGAGAGGGAGAAAAAAAGTCACGCCACCTGTTCCGGCGCCGCGCATTCCGCCGCCTGGTCATCGAAGGCCTCGCACATGCGCCGTGCCGTCAAGAGGTTCTCCGGCGTCAGCACCGCCGCGGTGCGGCCCCAGGCCACCGGCTCGCGCGCCAGCAGCAGCGTCTCCGGGAAATTGGCCTTGACGAAATCGATGTCGTGCAGCGCGGTCAGCACCGTGCGCTTTTCGCCGTGCCAGCGGCGCACCAGATCGAACAGGTCGGCGGAGGTCTTGGCATCGACCGCGTTGAACGGCTCGTCGAGCACGATCACGCGGGCGTCCTGCAGCAACAGGCGCGCGAACAGCATGCGCTGCATCTGCCCGCCGGACAGCGTGGCGATGGCGCGATGCTCGAACCCGGTGAGACCGACGGCGGCCATGGCGCGCTCGATGCGATCGCGCGCCTGGCGGTCGATGCCGCCGAACAGGCCGGCGCGGCGCCACAGGCCCATCGACACCATGTCGTAGACATTGATCGGGAAGCTGCGGTCGATCTCGGCGGCCTGCGGCAGGTAGGCGATGTCCTGAGGCGCGAGACCGTCGCGCTCGATGCCGCCTGCGAGCGGCTTCAGCACCCCGACAATGCCCTTGAACAGGGTCGACTTGCCGGCGCCGTTCGGGCCCACCACCGCGATCAGCGCCCCGGTTTCGATCGCACCGTCGAGGTGATGCACCGCCGGATGGCGGTCGTAACCCAGGGTCAGATTGCGGAACTGCAGCGCGGCGGTCATGCGTCGGCCCTCACGCCATCGCCCACAGCACCGCACCCCAGATCAGCGCGACCACCGCGGCCGCGAAGCCGAGCCGCTGGACGGCGGACATGCGCAGGATCGACGGCGCGATCGACGCCGGCGGATGACCCTGGCCGGGATGATGGTGGTGATGCGGGTGAATATGGGTCGGCATGGTGCAAGTAAGGCCGATTTTCCGAGGTCGGGATCGCCAATTGTTATAATATAACATTACCCGCATGCCGGCGCCAGCGGCCTTTTGGCCCGCCGGAGGCGGGGTGCGCTTCAATTGCCAAGACCAGTTCGGCCGGTCATTCTCCGCGCCGGTCGCCGACGCGGAAGAAACCCATGAGCGAACAAAAGCCCCGCGTCATCTGCGTGGGCGAAGTGATGATCGAACTGGCGCGCGGCAGCGACGGCCGCTTCGCCGTCGCCTGCGGCGGCGACACCTTCAATACCGCAATCTATCTGGCGCGCGCGGGCATCAATGTCGGCTTCGCCAGTGCGCTGGGCGACGATCGTTATTCCGACGGGATTGTCGCGCTGGCCGCCGCCGAGGGCGTGGCGAGCGATCTGATGCTCCGGGTTCCCGGGCGCCTGCCCGGCCTCTACCTGGTCGATACCGACCCGGCCGGTGCGCAGCATTTCAATTATTGGCGCGAGGCAGCGCCGGCCGGCGACCTGTTCGAATTGCCGGACTGGGGTCGCGTGGCGGAAAGCCTGATGGCGGCGAAGCTCGTTTACTTCTCCGGCATCACGCTCTCGCTCTATTCCAATGAGGGACTCGGGCGCTTTCTCGCCATCATCGAAATGGCGCGCCAGAACGGCGTACGCACCGCTTTCGACGGGAATTTCCGGCCGCGCGGCTGGAAGGGTGATTTAACGCGCACGCGCACCGTGTTCATGGAGGCGCTCAAGCGCGTCGATATCGCCTTGCCGGCCTATGACGACGAAGCAGTGTTGTGGGGCGATCCCAGCCCGGAAGCGACGGTCGAGCGGCTGCAGGCCTTCGGGATTCCCGAGATCGTGGTGAAGAACGGACCGAACAGCGCACTGGTCTTCGCCGGCAGCCACAGCGAGTTCATCCCGGTGCCGCAGGTCGTGGTGCCGATCGACACTTTGGCGGCCGGTGACAGCTTCAATGCCGCCTATCTGGCGGCGCGCCTGTCGGGCGACGAACCGACGGCCGCCGCGACCGCCGCCCATCGCCTGGCCGCACAAGTTATCCGCCACCGCGGCGCCATCATGCCGCGCACCACCGCAGCGATGCACTAGCGCGTGTAAATCTACGGCTTACCCACCAGCATCGCGGAAATTCCGATCAGGAAAGGCAGCGGAACCGACACCGCCGCGCGCAGCAGCACGAGCCGCACCGGCATCATGTGGATCTCCCAGTTGATCAGCCGCTGGATGGTGTAGAGCGACCAGGCGGTCGAATAGGCGATCACCTGCGGCGCGCCGGCGCCGCCTTTCAGCGCGGCCGCGCCGATGGCAAAGCCGACCACCGCACCGCCCGGCGTGACCGCGCCGACCAGCACGGCAATGGCGATACCGACGAGGCCGGAATTCGGGCCGATCCAATGGACGATCAGGTCCTGCGGTGCGATGGCAGCGACATAGCCGGAGCCGACCACGCCGATCATCACGCGTGGGATCAGCACGATAAAATCGCGCCCGCCTTCCCAGGCGCCCTCGCGAAACAATGCCTTGCTGCGCACCGCAGCGGTGAGCGCGAGCGCCGCGACCAGCACCCACAACAAAAGGCCGATGACAAGGCCGATGAGATAGGTCACTTCCACTGGTCACCTCCCCAGCGGTCGGACACGAGGCGAACCGCGCCGCGCGCCAGCAACCCGGCCAGGATCGGCAGCGGCAGCGCCAACAGGATGCGCCAGCCGACGAATTCGGCGCCGAAGAACGGCAATTCCCAGATCAGCGCGCGGTTATAGCCAAGCAGATTCCACGCGGTGATGAAGGCGATGGCGGTGCCGACCTCGGCGCCGAGCACCAGGAACGCCGCCGCCACCGGAAAAATGGTCAGCGGCCCGCCGGGCAGCACCGCGCCCACGGCCGTGGCGATAAGAAGGCCCTGGAATCCGGATTCGCTGCCGACCAGGCGCGCCACCACCTCGCGCGGCAGCAGCCGGGTGACGAAGGCACTGATCAGGCAGCCGGCCGCCATCTTGGGCAGCATGCCGCCGAACAGCTCAAGGTCGTGGGCAAGGATACCGATGACCTTGTCGACGCCGTCGCGCCAATACACGATGGTGACGGCAATGAGCGACACCGCCGCGATGATGGCCGTCGACCATTCAAACGATCTGATCCGGCGGCGTTCGGCCATGTGGGCGCGCGGTGCTCAAGGAGAGTTCGGGGAGCGCGCATCCTAGCGATCGAGGACATGTAGACAAGCGGCGCTAAGCGCATAGGCGAAATGCAGCACAAGGATTGGCTACGAAAGGACCGAAACGATGGGCTATGTGATTGTCTTTGTCGGCGGCGGGCTTGGCGCGGCGCTACGCCACGGCGTCAACCTCGCGGCGGCGCGCCTGCTCGGCACCGCGTTTCCCTATGCGACGCTGATCGAGAACGTCAGCGGCTCGCTGGTGATGGGATTGCTGGCCGGTTACTTCGCGTTCCGCGGCGATGCTTCCTTGCACTGGCAGCTGTTCTTCACCACCGGCATTCTCGGCGGCTACACCACCTTTTCGGCCTTCTCGCTCGACGCCGTCCTGTTGTACGAACGTGGCGCGTTCGGTCTTGCCGCGCTCTATGTCGCGGCCTCGGTGCTGTTGTCGATCGCCGGCCTTATCGCAGGCCTTTGGCTGGTGCGTACAGTGACGTGAGCCTGTTCACTCAAGCAGTGTATGCACGAGGATGTTGCTGCTGGCCTTGTGGGCGTGACGGAAACGGCTCACGTCATCGGCACCATGCCGAGTCGGTCCATCAGCCGCATGTCGCGGTCGCGCTCGGGATTGGGCGTGGTCAAGAGCTTCGGGCCATAGAAGATCGAATTGGCGCCGGCCAGGAAGCATAGCGCCTGGGTCTCGTCGGTCATGTCCTCGCGCCCGGCCGACAGCCGCACCACCGATTTCGGCATGCAGATGCGAGCGACCGCGATGGTGCGCACGAAATCCAGCGGCTCGAGCGCGTTGCCGCCGGCGAGCGGCGTGCCTTCGACCTGCACCAGCATGTTGATCGGCACCGATTCCGGATGCTCGGGCAATGTGGCGAGCGTCGCGATCATGCCGACGCGGTCGTCCGCGCTCTCGCCCATGCCGACGATGCCGCCGCAGCAGACATGCATGCCGGCGTCGCGCACATGGCCGAGCGTATCGAGCCGGTCCTGATAGGTGCGGGTGGTGATGATCGCGCCGTAATGTTCCGGCGAGGTGTCGAGGTTGTGGTTGTAATAATCCAGCCCGGCCTGCCGCAGCCGGATCGCCTGCGACCGCGTCAGCATGCCGAGCGTGGCGCAGGTTTCGAGCCCGAGCTGCTTGACCCCTGCAACCATGGCGCACACGGAATCGAGATCGCGCTCCTTCGGCTCGCGCCAGGCGGCGCCCATGCAGAAGCGGCTGGCGCCCGCGCTCTTGGCCGCGCGCGCCTCCGCCAGCACCGCGTCGAGGCTCATCAGCTTTTCCGCCTTTATGCCGGTGTCGTAGTGCACGCTTTGCGGACAATAGGCGCAGTCCTCCGGGCAACCGCCGGTCTTGATCGAGAGCAGCGTGGAAATCTGCACCTCGGCTGGATCGAAATGGGCCCGGTGCACGGTCTGCGCCTGGAACATCAGTTCCGGAAACGGCAGCGCAAACAGCGCCCTGACCTCGGCGCGCGTCCAATCGTGGCGGACGCTGCCGGACGGACCGGCCGTCTGGAACGGACCGGGTTCGAGCGCGGTCATTCAGGACTCCCTTTCGCCTGCATATCTGTTAAAAAGCACGGGTCCGGGCCGCTGTCACGCCGCCCGCAAAAAACATGCCCCGGGCCACCGCGCAGGCGTCGCCGGTCCTTCGGGACCTCATCGAGAATTAAGCATTGGGAAGGCGCTTTCATGCGAGAAGCGCCGCCGGGGATCGGGGAATATCGTGATCGGTTCGCAGCGTACCAGCGACAGCGATAGCGCGCTTTTTCATTTCGTGATGATCAAGCCGACGCATTACGATGACGACGGCTATCCGATCCAGTGGTTCCGCTCCGCCATTCCGTCCAACACGCTTGCCTGCCTGAACGGCCTCGCCGAGGACGCGCAAAAGCGCGAGGTGCTCGGCCCCGGCGTCGAAATCCGCCTGCACACCTACGACGAGACGAACCGGCGCGTGCATCCCAAGCGGATCATCCGCATGCTCCGCAAGGCCGGCGGCAAGGTGCTCATCGCCTTGGTCGGGGTGCAATCCAACCAGTTTCCCCGCGCGGTCCACATCGCGCGGCCATTCCTCGCCGCCGGATTGCCGGTCTGCATGGGCGGCTTCCACATTTCCGGCTGCATCGCCATGCTGCCGGAAATGCCGCCGGAGATGCGGGAGGCGCAGGCGCTCGGCATTTCGTTCTATGCCGGCGAGGCCGAGGAAGGCCGGCTCGACGAGGTGCTGCGCGACGCCTGCAACGGCGGCCTGAAGCCGCTCTACAATCACATGGACCACCTCCCCAACTTGCAAGGGGAGCCGCCGCCGATCCTGCCGCAGAAACACATCAAGCGGACGGTGGGCGCGCTGTCGAGCGTCGATCTCGGCCGCGGCTGCCCGTACCAGTGCTCGTTCTGCACCATCATCAATGTACAGGGCCGCAAGAGCCGGTTCCGTACCGCCGACGATCTCGAGCGCATCGTGCGCGAGAATGCCGCCCAGGGCATCAACCGCTTCTTCATCACCGACGACAATTTCGCCCGTAACCGCGACTGGGAGCCGCTGTTCGACCGGCTGATCGAGCTCCGCCTCGGCGAGAAGATGAATCTCGGCTTCACCATCCAGGTCGACACGCTCTGCCATAAGATCCCGAATTTCATCGAAAAGGCCGCGCAAGCCGGCGTCAAGCGCGCTTTCGTCGGGCTGGAGAACATCAACCCGGACAATCTGATCGCCGCCAAGAAGCGGCAGAACAAGATCACCGAATACCGCGAGATGCTGCAGAAATGGCGCGCGCACGGGGTAATCACTTATGCCGGCTATATCCTCGGCTTTCCCGGCGACACCAAGCAGGCGATCCTGCGCGACATCGACATCATCAAGCGCGAATTGCCGCTCGATCTTTTGGAATTCTTCTTTCTCACGCCGCTGCCCGGCTCGGAGGATCACAAAGTCCTGTTGCAGAAAGGGGTCTGGATGGATCCCGACCTCAACAAATACGATCTCAACCACCGGGTCGCGCATCATCCGAAAATGTCGGACCAGGAATGGGAGGACACGTATCGCGCTGCCTGGGCGGCTTATTACACGCCCGACCACATCCGCACCATTTTGCGGCGCGCCGCCGCCCATCCGAACGGCCGGCCAAAGCGGATCATGCTGCTGATGCTGTGGTTCGTCACCACCATCAAGCTGGAAGGCGTGCATCCGCTGGAGAGCGGGGCGTTCCGCTTGAAATTCCGCCGCGACCGCCGCCAGGAATTGCCGATGGAGAGCCCGCTCCTATTCTACCCGCGCTACGTCTGGGAGACCGCGGTCAAGCTCTGGCACTACGGCGCGCTTTATCTGCAATCGCGCAAGATCCTCAACGAGGTGATGGCGGCTCCCGACCGCGCGGCCTATAGCGACATTGCCATTGCGCCGCAGCAGGACGACCTGGAGGTTCTCGACCTCTATCACGCCACCCGCGGCGGCGAGGAAGCGCTGGCGCGCAAACGGCGCGAGGACGATATCCGCTCCGGCACGCTGCCGCACGCCGCGGCGCCGGCGCTCGCGAGCGAGCCGCAAGCCTCGGTGGTTTCAGGCGCCTAGCGCAATTCCGTTTCGGTCTTCCCCCGCTCATTCCCGCGCAAGCGGGAATCACGAGGGCCTCATTTCAAACCGAACGGCTACACACGGCACGACCTTCAATCCTCATGATTCGAGACGCGTCGCTGCGCGACGCTCCTCACCATGAGGATTAGGATTAGTCCTCATCCTGAGGAGCGGACCGAAGGTCCGCGTCTCGAAGGATGAGGCCCGAGGTTCTCGTTCCTCTCGCTACTCCGCTGCCACGCGTGCGGCTTCGTACGCCAGCCCAGGTTTGACCGGACAATAATTGGGTTTCGCAATGGCCCGCCACCCGGCCAACCGCCGGGGTTCGCGGCGAGGCTCCGCGTCCCGCAAAGGATAAAAGCAACTGTTGCGCACCATCGTGCGCGGCGGCCTTTCAGCGATGACCAGTGCCGCATTGGAATCGGGGCAGAGACAGCTGCCGCCGTCCGGCCTCGGCGCCGAGCCGTCACTGCACACCAGCCCGCCGCAGAACCCGCCGGGCGGCGCGAACGGCTCCGGCGTGAAATCCGGCCTCTCTTCCGGAGTTTGTGGGTCGGAGCATTCGCACGACCATTGCTGGCTGGAGATCAAAAACTGACAGAAATAACTGAAGAAAAACCGGAGATCGCAGCTCGCCGGTCGCGGACAGGAACACGCCGGCATCATGTCACCTTGCGGCGTCGCGCCGTCATCCGGACATGCGGGCAGCTCGCTGCAAAAGTCTTGCGCCAGCGCGGGTCGCGCGAGCGTCACGCTCAGGCCGCAGATCAGAACGGCGATGAAACGTGTCATGCGATTGCTCGCGAGACGCTGGCCACGACGACGATCAAGGCACCGTCACGCGGCGTGCGCGGAACAGGGACCAGATGAAGTCGAGCTGCACATAACGTCCGCCGGCGCCGTCATTGGCGAACCAGTTCGGGTCGGGCGAACCCACCGGACCGTCCCCATTCGGCAGGAATATGGGAATGCGATTGGCGGATGCTCCCGTTCGGCTGCCGATACTGGCGCGCGCATGGCAGGTGATGCAGGAGGACGTCTGTTGGAAACCTTCCTCCGGCTGCGAATTGGCCAGCAGCGTCACGGCGCCGAGACTATCGACGAAATCGACCTGCGTTCCGCGCAGCCGATAGGATTCCCACTTGGTGCCTTCGAGGCCGATACCCTTCGGCGCCTGCTCGCAATCATGCGGCGGCGTGGGACACGCGAAGCGGTCGCGGCTCTTCAGCTTCCATCCTTCATTGCCCGGGCGTCCGCCCGCCGTCGCCGGCGTGCGGTTATCGATGTGCTCGAAGGTGGCCCAGAACCAGTTCGGCAGATCCTTGGTGGTGATGTGCAGCGACGTGAGGCCGAAGATTTTCTGCTGGCCGCCGAGCGTGCCGACCTCGACCCAGTGATAGCGCGGCTTGTCCGCCGCCGTGATCTCGCGCCACTGCGCCTTGATCTCCTTTGCGCGCAACGGGAACGAGATGGTCTGCACCTTGGACTTGAGCAGCGCTTCCTGTCCTTCGATGTTGAACAGTTGGTTGGCGCGCACAAATTCATAGGTGTCCTTGTTCAGGCGCGTCTCGTTCATCTGATTGTCGGCGGCAACGGGGTCGAACATCACCGCGGCCTCGCCGGGCTTGCGCATTTGTTCGCGGCGCACCAGGCGTTGCAACGGCAGAC